>NZ_SCMZ01000014.1:0-87808 GCF_005503285.1 Sphingomonas sp. 2SG | reverse complement strand
GTGCGGCAAATCCTCCCGCTGGCGGGCGGAACCATCGTCTTTGTATTCGACCAAGCCCAAACCCACCCCGTCACCCCGGACTTGTTCCGGGGTCCACCCTGCGGCGAGGAGAAAGGCTTGATTCGAGACCGTCCTCTCGCGGCCCCGTGGACCCCGGAACAAGTCCGGGGTGACGAATTTGATAAGGAAACCGATCGAGCCTCATCACCGCAGCCATATGCGATTCCCCTCCCGCTGGCGGGGGAGGACCTGAAACTACGCCGCCTTGCGGGCGCGGAATTCGAGCGCGATCGAATTCATGCAATAGCGCAGGCCGGTCGGCGGCGGACCGTCGGGAAAGACGTGGCCCAGATGGCTGTCGCAGCGGGCGCAGCGCGTCTCGGTGCGGGTCATGCCGTGGCTCGTGTCGCTATGGTCGGCGACGCGATCGGGCGTGATCGGCTGGGTGAAGCTCGGCCAACCCGAGCCGCTGTCGTATTTGTCGGCGCTGTCGAACAGGTCGAGATGGCAGGCGGCGCAATGATACAGGCCGTCCGCCTTGTTGTCGGTCAGCGCCCCCGCATAGGCGCGTTCGGTGCCCGCTTCGCGCAGCACGTGATATTGCGCCGGGGTCAGGCGCTTGCGCCATTCGGCTTCCGAAAGATTCAGGTGATCCATGGCGTTAATCTCGTGACGGAGGGGAGCAGCGTCAACCATCATTGGGTCATTCTGGTCGCAAGCGCCACGACCTGAATCAACCCCGGCGGCAGCCAGCGCAGCGCGCCGGCCGACCAGCGACCCTCGGCGAGGCGGCGGACCAGCCCGGCGACCGCCATCGGCCGTGCCAGCCGGGCCGCGAAATCGTGCTGCCACGCGGCGGCGGCATCGGGTCCGCCGCGCAAATAGGCCTCGGCGGCGGCGACGCCGCTGGCGAGCGCGATGCCCATGCCCTCGCCGGCGAGGCTGGGGATGACGCCGGCCTGATCGCCGAGCCGGAACAGGCCGGCGCTGCCGCCTTGCTGCCGCCAGCCATAAGGGACGTTGGCGATCGCATCGATCGGTGCACCCGGCGCGAGTCGCGCCAGACGTTCGCCGAGCCGCGGCAACTCGCGGCCGAGCTGGTCGAGCAGACCGGCGGGGCTGCCCGCCGCCTGGAGGCGCGAACGGTGGACCGCCATGCAGACGTTGGCGCTGCCATCCTCCTGCAGGGCGATGCCGGCATAGCCGCGATCGAACAGATGCAGCTCGATCCGGCCGGCGAGCGCGCGCGCCATCTCCGGATCGGCGGCGAGGCGGACGCGGAGGCCCAGCGTCGGATCGCGGCCGCGCGCCGTGGCGGGCCGCGCCAGCCCGCGCACGTCATGCTTGCCGCTGGCGAGGAACAGCGCGTCGGCGGCGATGTCCGGCCCCTCGGCGAGTTGCGCGGTGAGGCCGTCGATGCTGCGGACGGTGACGCCGGTCTCGACCTCCGCGCCGGCCGCGCTCGCCGCGTCGCGCAGCACGGTGTCGAGCCGTCGCCGCGATACGCCGAGCGCCGGGCGCGGCAGCGCCGCCTCGCGCTCGCACCCGCCGGCGACGATTGTCACGCGGGTCAGCCGGTCGCGATTGAGCGTGTCGGGATCGACGCCGAGCGCCGCGATCCGGTCGATCGTCCGCCAGCTGACGAAGCCGCCGCACAAGGCGTCCGCCGCCGCCTGCCGCTCGACCAGCAGCGCGCGGGTGCCGCCGCGGGCGAGACGGATCGCCGCCGCCGCGCCCGCCGGCCCGCCACCGACGATCAGCGCCGCCGTTCGACGCATAACCGGAAGGGAAAGGTGCGGAACACGCGCGCGTCGGCGATACCCGCCGCGGCGAGCAGCGGTGGCCATTCGTCCGGCCGGTACGACCGCGCGATCGACAGCCGGCCGTCGTGGCGCACGATCGGATGCCAGCGGGCGAGCGTCGCGAGCAACGGGAAGCCGGCATGCGCGAAGCGATGGCGGTGGAGGTCGTTGACCAGCCAGCCGCGCGCCGCCTCGGCCTCCATGAAGCGCAGGAAGGCGACGAGCTGCGCCTGCGTCATATGATGCGCGACGAGGCTGGAGATCACCACGTCCCAGCCTTCGCCGGCACAGTCCGCGTAATCGCCGGTCCGCCACGCGATCGGCAGCCCGGCGGGGGTGTGGGCGCGCGCCGCCGCCTCGCTGCGCGGATTGAGATCGACGCCGACCAGCTCGGCGGCGATGCCGCGTTTGTCCGCCCAGCGCGCGATGCGACGCAGCATGTCGCCGTCGCCAAAGCCGACATCGAGCACTTTCAGCGTCTTGGCGCCGGCGCCGGCGCGATCGAGAAAGGCGAGCGTCGGCCGCGCCGCCAGCGTCACCGTATTGACCCGCGCGAGATCGGCGACGACCGCGGCATAGACCGGCGCGGGCAGGTCGTCGGCGTCCATCAGCTCCTCGGCCTGCGCGCGGACGGCGAGGCTCATGGCGCCGCCCGCAAGGCCAGCCCCTCGGCGGCGAGCCCGGGCCCGAAGGCGAGCGCGACGCCCTCGCGCTGCGCCGGCGGCGCGGCGAGCAGCCGGGCGAGGACGAACATCAGCGTCGCCGACGACATATTGCCGTAATCGGCGAGCACGCCGCGCGACGCCGCCAGCGCGGTCGCGGGGAGGGCGAGCGCGGTCTGAACCGCGTCGAGGATCGAGCGGCCGCCGGCATGGACGGCCCAGAACAGGCCGGCGGGCGCCGCGTCGCCGGTCACCGTCGCGACGAAATCGGCATCGCCGAGCGCATCGCCGATCCGCCCCGGCACCGCGCCGTCGAGATGCATCGCGAAACCGGTATCGGTGATCGTCCAGCGGATCAGCTCCGCGCTGTCGCCGAGCGTCGCCGCGAACGGCTGCCCGAGCTCGATCCCGGTCGGCTCGGCGCTGACGATCCCCGCCGCGGCGCCGTCGCCGAACTGCAGCATCGCGAGCAGCGGCTCGATCGCCTGTTCCTCCTGCAAATGCAGCGACGACAGCTCTACCGTCACCACCAGCACGCGTGCCGCCGGTTCGGAGCGGACGATATGACGCGCGGTGCGCAGCGCGACGACCGCCGCATAGCAGCCCATGAAGCCGATCAGCAGCCGCTCGACCGACGGCGCCAGGCCGAGCCGGCGGGCGATGATCTGGTCGATCCCCGGCGCGACGAAGCCGGTGCAGCTCGCCACGACGAGATGGGTGATGCCGGCCGGCGCGGTAGCGTCGTCGCCGGTCAGCGCGGCGATCGCGGCGAGCGCCAGCGCCGGCGCCTCCGCGGCATAGAGCGCCATCCGGGCCGCGGTGCCGGGCGACGCGGCACCGTAGAAGCCGCCGGCGTCGACCGCGCTGCCGCCGTTCGTGCCGGGCAGCACCGACCAGCGATGCGCGATGCCGGCGCGCGCCGCCATTCGTGCAAACAACGGCCGCGCGCGTGGCTCGACCCGTGCGCCGGCCCAGTCGATAAAGGCATGGTGGACGTCATGGGGCGGGACGGCGGTGCCGACGGCATTCAGATAAGCGGCCACCGAATTCCTTTACACCCGCGTCCGACGATCGGGACAGCAGCAACGCATGATGGAACGACAAGGATGCAGCAAGGCGGCGTGCGTCGATCGCGTCGCCGCATCGTTCGGGTCGCTCCCCCGATATTGGCCATGTCCCCTAAATAGTTGTGTTTTTTCTGTGTCTGAATGGTAGGCAGACGATCGATAAACGACGCTTGGGGAATGCGACGTGCCACATGAGTCCATCGCCGGACTGGTCAAAGACCTGACGACGCAACTCTCCGCGATCGCGGTGGAGTTCGGGACGCGTGCCGATCGTCTCGCCGGGGCGGCGGGCGGCACCGGCGAGGCGCAGGCCGTCGTCACGCCGCTCAACGGGCGCGAACTGGCCAAGCAATTGCTGGCGCAGCGCCAGGCGCGGTTCGACCATTTCCCCGCCGAACTGTTCCACGAACCCGCCTGGGACATGCTGCTCGCGCTGTTCGTCGCGCATGAGGAGCGCCGGACGATGAACGTCAAGACATTGGTCGGCAGCGCGCACGCGCCGGTGACCACCTCGCAGCGCTGGATCGACCATCTCCACAAGCTCAAGCTGATCGACCGGGTGATCGACCCGGTCGACCGGCGGCGGATGGAAATCTCGCTGAGCGACGCCGGCTATGCCGCGATCACCGCCTATCTGCGGCGGATGGGAGCGGCGTAAGGGTTGAGCGCGCCTTTGCTGACGAGGTGCTTTACCATCTGGTGACGACCTTCGCGCCTCATTCCCGTTGCGCTGCTTCTTCGGCGTCATCGCGAATGTCCAGGTGAAAGTCATCGGGTATATCGCGTACGTCCTGCTGGAACTGTTCCGGATATTCCGGCGCTATGTCCCGGAACGCCTTTGATAGCTCCGCCAGGAACGAAGGGTCTATTTCTTGGAGGTCGTGCGAGATATGTTCCAGTATCTCGACTATACGATCTTCCAGATCGGGGTGGTCGCCTAAAGGGTCGATATTTAATATAACGTTTGCGATAAGACGCGCGATTTGATGTGAAATCATGGCTCTACGATCCTGACCTTGATGTTGTGAACGTCGGCTTTCTTTGGTAGTTTTAAGGCCAAATTTTTCTGGCGGGAATTTGGAACCTCCCACAAGCCGATAAGCTTATGTTCCCGCAGGGCTTCCGATTGCCGCAGGACTTGGGCCACCGAGCGCGGTTTCGACGTGACGCCAAACTTTCGATCGACTGGCCAATCCGCTTGGAAGCCATCGAATTTCACCAGTCGTTGCTTGCCGCTCGGCATCGTTCTTGGCAGCGCTGGTGCGTATCCAGGCCTCGCGTTGGGCGCTGCATCGTTGTAGTCTTTGGCGGGGCCGGCTTTGAGATTTTCTTTGACCCATTTGTATTTGACGGGAGCAAAATCGGGCCGTAGCCGCTGCGGCAATCTGGCTTGCCGGAGAGCCGATATCTTGCTTGCCGCCATCCCGCTGACGCGGCCAATCGCAACACCGGTTGCAACGCTACCGGTGATATAGCCAATCTCGTGGGGGTTGGTATGCCTGATGCGATTTGCGGCACGAGCCAGTTGAATGCTGGCTGGCGTATCTTTGGCGGCAATGGCGCGATCTATCAGGCCGGCCAAGGCTAGATTATTATCATGAGTGGCAGATACTGGATTTTTAGCGAAGGCGAGAGCTGCCTTTGCCGAACCCTTTGCCGTGTCATAGGCACCGTCGCTAACGCCGCTGGCAAAATCGACTTCTGCTTTGGCGACAGTCTGTAGCGCCTTCGCGGCCGACCGTTGACCCGCAACAATATCGGTTATCAGATTGGACGGCTGGTTGCGTGATCGCGAGGGGGTGTTCCGTCTTGTTGAGTGTCGAGACATGTCCGTGGCACCGCCGACACCGCCCCCTGCGCCCGCCGTCGTAAACCGCCCGTCCTTCGGATCGTGCCATGGGTTGAACTTCAGCTCGGTGCCGTCGGCACCATGCGGCACAGGCCATCGCCCGGTCCGCAACCAGACCGCATAGGCCCGCCGTTTCGCCTCGATCGACACATCCATATCGCCGCTCCGTCCCGTTGCGACGAGAACAGATCAGCAACATTTTCCAACAAGACAAGAGAAAACCCGCAACCCCATAGGGCGCGGGCCATATCTCTGTCTGCAAAGAGTGGTGCGGCCGAGAAGACTCGAACTTCCACGGGCTTTCGCCCACAACGACCTCAACGTTGCGCGTCTACCAATTCCGCCACGGCCGCACGTGAAGAACACCGGGCTGAGCCGGCATCTGGCAGGCGCAGGCCCCTAGCAAAGGCTTTCCCGCTCCGCAACGCCCCTTTTTCATATCCCGCGCTTTTCGCTGTCATCCAGACGCGGTAGCCCCCCGCCATGGCCAGCCCGATCCCCCTCACGACCCGCGCCGAGACGCGGCTGCTGCTCGCGCTCGCCTGGCCGGTGGTGCTGACCAGCCTCAACTGGACGCTGCTCCAGGTCACCGACGTGATGGTCGTCGGCCTCGTTTCGACCGAGGAGGTGGCGGCGCTCGGCGCGAGCCGCGCGCTCGGCTTCGTCGGCATCGTCACGGGCCTGTCGTGGCTGTCGGGGGTGCTGGTGATGGCGTCGCGCGCCGACGGCGCCGGCGACCTGCCACGGACCGGCGCGGTGCTGCGCGAGGGGCTGCTGCTCGGCCTGTTGCTCGGGCTGGCGATCGGCGTGCTGTTCCTCGCCGCCGCCGAGCCGCTGCTCGCGCTGATCGGCGTCGCCGCCGACCGGATCGACGAGAGCGCACGCGTCGTCCGCGCCTTCGCCATCGCCTATCCGTTCCAGCTGGTGAACGTCGCCGCCGCCTTCTTCCTCGAAGGCGTCAGCCGGCCGCGCCGCGTCACCGTCGTCAACCTCGCGGTGCTGCCGGTCAACGCGCTGCTCGCCTGGGCGCTGTCGGCGGGGCATCTCGGCCTGCCGGCGCTGGGCGCCGTCGGGGCGGCGCTGGCGACGACGATCGCCTCGCTGCTCGGCGCGATCGGCATGGTGGCGAGCGTGCTCACCCTGCCGCGGGCACGCGAGCGCGGCGTGCTGCGCTTCGACGCCGCGGCCTGGCGCGCGGTGCCGCGCGGCGCCTGGGCGCTGGCGACGTTCGGCACGGTGCCCGCGATCGCCTCGGGACTCGAACTGGCCGGCTTCTCGATCCTGATCGCGCTGTCGACGCAATTGGGCGACGCCGCCGCGCATGCCTTCCAGATCGTGTTCGCGATGCACAACGTGACCTTCGCGGTCGCGCTGGGGCTCGGCTCGGCGGCGGGGGTGCGCGCCGGCAATGCGGTCGGCGAGGGGGCGCCGGTGGCGGCGGTCCGGCGGACGCTGATCGCGGTCGCGCTGTCGGTGCTCGCGCTCGGCCTCGGCGCGACGCTGCTCGCCGGTGGGGCGCCGGCGCTGGTCGCGCTGTTCCCCGCCACCACGCAGGTGCATCGGATCGCCGCGGCGATGCTGCCGCTCTGGGCGCCGTTCATCGTCTTCGACGGCATCCAGGTCGTGCTGGTCTATGCGCTGCGCAGCCTCGGCGATCAGGTCGTTGCCGGGGTCAACAGCATCCTCGCCTATTTCGTCGTCACCGGCGGCATCGGCTGGTGGCTGGTCCACCACGACGGCGGCGCGTCGTCGCTGGTCTGGGCGTCCGGGATCGGCATGCTCGCCGCCGCGCTGCTGCACGGCGGCCGGTTCGCATTGGTCAGTTCGCGGCTTCGCCGGCGAAGCTGAGTTCGAGCCGCTTCGAATTCGCCGGCACGTCGAGCTTGGCCGAGTTGAAGTCGATCGTGCCGCCGGGATTGAGCGTGCGCTGCTGCGGCGTGATCGTCCAGCTGTAGACGATGCGGCCCTGCGCATCGCGCAGTTCGGCGCGGATGTCGGGGACACGCTGGCGCTCGCTCGACGGATTGCTGACCTGGCCGCTCACCGCGAACAGCTCCGAGCCGTTCTCCAGCCCGCGCCGTTCGATCGGATTGTCCTTGAGCCGCAGCGGCGATTCCTGCGCGCCGATCGGCAGGCCGATGCGCGCGAGCAGTCCCGGCGCGCCGAGGAAGACGATTGCGGCGACGCCGGCGATCATCAGCAGCCCGGCGAGCACCGCGATCACCGTCCAGCGCTTCGACGTATTGCGGCGCGGGCGGAACGGCGGGCGCGGCGCAAAGGCATCGTAATCGGGCGCGGGCAGCACCGATTCGGGTGCCGCCGCGGGCCGGACCGGGGGAATCGCCGCGGGTTCGAGGAAGGCGGGGCGCTCGGGCTCGACCGCCGCGACCGGCTGCGCCGGGTCGAACACAGGTGCGAGGTCGATGGCCGGCGGTGGCGGTGCCGGCTCGGGCGGCGGCGGATCCTGGAACCAGCTATGCCGGCAATTGGCGCAGCGCACGGTGCGCCCCTCGGCCCCGATCGCGCTGTCGGGCACCAGATAGCGGGTGCTGCATTCGGGGCATTCGAGGATCATGCGCAACGCTTTACGGTCGGGGGCCGGAACGATGACCGGACTGCGTATGATTCTAAGCACGTGAGCCGCCTGCGTGGCAAGCTTGAAGCCGCGGCGCGCGCATGCGAAGGCTGCGGCGACGGCCGGCGGACGGCCCGGGATACCTCAGACGGAGCGGTTGCGGCCAGGCGCATGGCAAATATCGTGCAGTTCGAAAATGTTGGGCTGCGCTATGGCGCCGGGCAGGAAACCCTGTCCGACATCAGCTTCACGCTCGGCAGCGGCGCCTTCTATTTCCTCACCGGCGCCAGCGGCGCGGGCAAGACCTCGCTGCTCAAATTGCTCTATCTCGCGCAACGGCCGAGCCGCGGCGTCATCCGCCTGTTCGGCGAGGATGCGGTGACGATGCCGCGCAGCCGCCTGCCCGGATTCCGCCGCCGTATCGGCGTGGTGTTCCAGGATTTCCGCCTCGTCCCGCATCTGTCGGCGTGGGACAATATCGCGCTGCCGCTGCGCGTTGCCGGCGTGCCCGAGGAGGATATCGAACAGCCGGTGCGCGAGATGCTCGGCTGGGTCGGTCTCGGCGACCGGCTGCACGCACGCCCCGCGACGCTGTCGGGCGGCGAGCAGCAGCGCGTCGCGATCGCCCGCGCGGTGATCGGCCGGCCCGAGGTGCTGGTCGCCGACGAGCCGACGGGCAACGTCGATCCCGAAATGGCCGACCGGCTGATCCATCTGTTCGAATCGCTCAACACGCTCGGCACGACCGTGGTCGTCGCGACGCACGACTATCAGTTGCTCAGCCGCGTGCCCGGCGCGCAGATGATGCGGCTCGACAAGGGCCGGCTGCTCGATCCGACCGGCATGCTGCGCTACCCGCCGCCGCCGCGGGGGCAGGGATGAGCGGGGCGGACCGGCGGGTACTCGACGAGGCGGGCGGCTTGCGTGCGATGACCTGGGTGATGGCGATCATGCTGTTCCTCACGCTGCTCGCCGCCGCGCTGGGGCTCGGCACGCGCCAGTCCGCGCAGGCGCTCGAACGCCAGCTCGCCGGCCGGCTCACCGTGCAGGTGGTCGAGGGCAGCCCGGCGACGCGCGACTCGCTTGCCCGGGATACGCTCGCCGCGCTGCGCGCGCTGCCGCAGGTGCGCCGCGCGACGCTGGTCGATCGCGCCGAGCTGACCCGCACGCTCGCGCCGTGGCTCGGCGATGTCGGGGACGATGCCGATTTGCCGGTGCCGGCGATGATCGACGTCGATCTCGCCCCCGCCGCCGCACCCGGGCCGGTGATCGCCGCGGCCAGGCGGATCAGCGCCGCCAGCCGCGTCGACCGTCACCAGCGCTGGATGTCGCCGGTCGGCGGCTTTCTCGACACGTTGACCTGGCTCGCCTTCGCGCTGGTGCTGCTGATGCTCGGCGCGACCGGCGCGGTGGTGGTGCTCGCCGCGCGCGCCGGGCTGGAGACGCATCGCGCGACGATCGAGGTGATGCATATGCTCGGCTCGACCGATGTGCAGGTCGCGCGGCTGTTCCAGCGGCGGATCGCGCTCGACGCGGCGCTCGGCGGCGTCGCCGGCGGCGCGGCGGCGCTCGCCGTGCTGCTGTTCCTCGGCACGCGGCTGGCGGCGCTGGGATCGGAGCTGCTCGGCGGCATCACGCTCGATGCGGGCGACTGGGCGCTGCTCGTGATGCTGCCTATCGGTTTCGTCGTGCTGGCGACGCTGGCGGCGCGGGTCACCGTCGTCGCCGCGCTGAGGCGGTCGCTGTGATCGTCCGGCTGTTCGGTCTGGCGGCGCTCGCCTGGTGCCTCGGCTTCGCGGCGTTCATGCTGATGCTGCCCGAGCCGCTCGCCCCCAATACCACCGATGCGATCGTCGTGCCGACCGGCGGGGCGGGACGGATCGATCGCGGCATCGCGCTGCTCCGTGCGCGGCAGGCGCGGCGGATGCTCGTCACCGGCGTCGCGCCGGGGGTGCGGCCGATCGATCTGGCGCGCGAATATAAGGTGCCGGTGGCCCTGTTTTCCTGCTGCATCGATCTCGGCGCCGATGCGGTCGACACCCGCTCGAACGCCGAGGAGACCGCCGCCTGGGTCAAGACGCACGGCTATCGCACCGTCCGCCTCGTCACCTCCGACTGGCACGTGCCGCGCGCGCGGATGGAGCTGGCCGCGGCGATGGGGCCGGGGGTGCAGGTGCTCGGCGACGGCGTGCCGAGCACGCCGCGGCTCGGCACCTTGGTCAACGAATACAACAAATTGATCCTGCGGCGCGTCGCGCTGTGGCTGGGGGTAGGGGCATGAACCGGTTGCGCACGATCCTGTTCACGACGTTCTTCTTCGCGTTGTCGATCCCGATCGTCGTGACCGTGCCGGTGTCGGCGCTGTTCGGCCGGCGCGCGGTGATCCGCCACGCGCACGTCTGGGCGCAGATGCACCGCTTGCTCTACCGGTACATCATGGGCGTCCGCGTCCGCGTCGAGGGACAGCGGCCCGAGGGCACCTATTTCTTCGCCGCCAAACATCAGGCGATGTTCGAGACGCTGGAGCTGCAATTGCTGCTCGGCGGCCCGGCGATGGTCATCAAGCGCGAGCTCAGCCGCATTCCCTTCTGGGGCTGGGCGGCGATGCGCTATGGCGGGATCATCGCCGATCGCGAAGCCTCGGCCGGCGCGCTGCGCTCGATGATGCGCGCCGCCAAGGCGCTCAAGGCGGAGGGGCGCTCGATCCTGATCTATCCGGAGGGCACGCGCGTCGTACCCGGCGACCAGCCGCCGCTGCAATCGGGCTTCGCCGGCCTCTATCGCACGCTCGGCCTGCCGGTGGTGCCGATCGCGCTCGATAGCGGTCTGGCCTGGCCCAAGCAGGGCCCCAATCGCCCCGGCGTGGTGACGATCCGGATCGGCGAGCCGATCCCGCCCGGCCTGCCGCGCGACGCGATCGAGGCGCGCGTCCATGCCGCGATCAACGCGCTCGAGGAATATCGAGTGGTGCAAGCGCCGCCCGCGGCGTAGGGTGGCCGGGTCAACTACAAGGTGACCCATGTCCGACGATTTCTACCGCATCAAGCGTTTGCCGCCCTATGTCATCGCCGAAGTCAACGGCATGCGGGCCGCGGCGCGCGCGGCGGGCGAGGACATCATCGACCTCGGCATGGGCAATCCCGATCTACCGCCGCCCGCGCACGTCCTCGACAAATTGATCGAGGTGACGCGCAAGCCCGATGCGCACGGCTATTCGCAGTCGAAGGGCATTCCCGGCCTGCGCCGCGCCCAGGCCAATTATTACGGCCGCCGCTTCGGCGTCGACCTCGATCCCGAGACCGAGGTGGTGGTGACGATGGGGTCGAAGGAGGGGCTGGCCAGCCTCGCCACCGCGATCACCGCGCCGGGCGACGTCGTGCTCGCGCCCAATCCCTCCTATCCGATCCACACCTTCGGCTTCATCATCGCCGGCGCGACGATCCGCGCGGTGCCGACCACCCCAGACGAGGCCTATTTCGAAAGCCTCGAGCGCGCGATGGCGTTCACCGTGCCGCGGCCATCGGTGCTGGTGGTCAATTACCCCTCCAACCCCACCGCCGAGGCGGTCGATCTCGCCTTCTACGAGCGGCTGGTCGCATGGGCGAAGGAGAATCAGGTCTGGATCATCTCCGACCTCGCCTATTCGGAGCTGTATTACGACGGCAATCCGACGCCCTCGATCCTGCAGGTCAAGGGCGCCAAGGACGTCGCGGTCGAATTCACCTCATTGTCCAAGACCTATAGCATGGCTGGCTGGCGGATCGGCTTCGCGGTCGGCAACGCCAAATTGATCGCGGCGATGACGCGGGTGAAGTCGTATCTCGATTACGGTGCCTTCACCCCGATCCAGGCGGCGGCCTGCGCCGCGCTCAACGGTCCGCAGGACATCGTCGAGAAGAACCGCCAGCTCTATCACAAGCGCCGCGACGTGCTGGTCGAGAGCTTCGGCCGGGCGGGGTGGGACATTCCCGCGCCGCGCGCGTCGATGTTCGCCTGGGCGCCGCTGCCGCCGGCGGTCGCGCATCTCGGCAGCCTCGAATTCTCCAAGCAATTGCTCACCCATGCGCAGGTCGCGGTGGCGCCGGGCGTCGGCTATGGCGAGAATGGCGAGGGCTTCGTCCGCATCGCGCTGGTCGAGAACGAGCAGCGGCTGCGGCAGGCGGCGCGCAACGTGAAGCGCTACCTCCAGTCGATGGGCGTCAACACGCCGAGCCGGACCGCGGGCTGATGCTGCTGCGCGATGCCGCCGATGGCGCGGCGACCGGCGGCGTGCGCGAGGGCTTCGCCTTCGCGACGCGCTTCCGCGTCCGCTATGCCGAGATCGACGGGCAGAAGGTCGTCTTCAACTCGCGCTACCTCGAATATGCCGATGTCGCCGCGACCGAATTCTGGGCATGGACCGGGATCGGCACGGCGCTGGGGCCGGCGTGGGAGCAGCTCGAATTCCACGTCCGCAAGGCGGAGGTCGATTATCTCCGCCCGTTCGTCTGGGGCGACACGGTCGCCGCGCACGTCCGCATCGCGCGGGTCGGCGGCACCAGCATGACGATGACGATGGATCTGGCGCACGGCACCACCGGAGACCTGCACGCGACGGTGTCGCTGGTGATGGTCAACGTGCATCTGCCGACGGGGCGGCCTGCCGCAATTCCAGAGGCGGTGCGGGCGTTTCTGAAGAAATTGTAGGGGCGGCTGGCCGGTCTGGGGTGGTGAGTCTCAGGTGCTTCGACAGGCTCAGCACGAACGGAGGGCAGGGGGACGGTAGCGCCCATCCCACCAACCGTTAGCCCTGAGCCTGTCGAAGGGCGGATGGGTCTTGCCCCCGCGCCGCCCTATCGCGCCGCCATCATCAGCGCCGCCGTCGCCTTAGCGCTGCCGACCACGCCGGGGATCCCCGCGCCGGGATGCGTGCCCGCCCCGACGAAATACAGATTGGGGATATGGTCGTCGCGGTTGTGGACGCGGAAATAGGCGCTCTGCGTCAGCACCGGTTCCAGGCTGAACGCGCTGCCGAGATGCGCCTTCAGATCGGTGGCGAAATCGTTGGGCGCATAACTGAACTTGGTGACGATCCGCTCGTGGATGTCCGGAATCAGCCGCCGCCCGACCTCGTCGAGGATGCGCTTTTCGAGGATCGGGCCGACCTCGTTCCAGTCGACCGGGAATTTGCCCATGTGCGGCACCGGCGCCAGCGCGTAGAAGGTCGAATGCCCCTCCGGCGCAAGGCTCGGATCGGTGACGGTCGGATGGTGCAGGTACAGCGAGAAATCCTGCGCCAGCACGCCGTGATCGTAGATGTCGGCGAGCAGCTCCTTATAGCGCGGCCCGAACAGGATCATGTGGTGCGGGATGCCCGGCCACGTGCCCTTGATGCCGAAATGCACCACGAACAGCGAGGGCGAATAGCTCTTGCGCTCCAGCCGCGCCTTGGTGCGCTGCGCACTGCGCGATCCGCTGAGCAGGTCGCGATAGGTGTGCATGATGTCGCTGTTCGCCGCGACCGCATCGGCCTGCGCTTCCCAGCCGCTCGCGCAACGGACGCCGGTGGCGCGGTCGCCCAGCGTCTCGATCGAGGCGACGGGATCGCCGAGCCGTAGCGTGCCGCCGATCCGCTGGAAATGCGCGACCAGCCCGGCGATCAGCCGGTTGGTGCCGCCACGCGCGAACCAGACGCCGCCGTCGCGCTCCAATTTATGGATCAGCGCATAGATCGCGCTGGTCGTCATCGGATTGCCGCCGACCAGGAGGGTGTGGAAGCTCAGCGCCTCGCGCAGCTTCTCGTTCTGCACGTATTTCGACACGATCGAATAGACCGAGCGCCATGCCTGATATTTGGCCAGCGCCGGCGCCGCCTTGATCATCGAGGCGAAATCGAGGAACGCGACATGGCCGAGCTTCTCATAGCCTTCGCGATAGACGCCTTCGGCATATTCGAGGAATTTGTGATAGCCGGCGATGTCGGCGGGGTTGAGCTTGCCGATCTCGCGCTGGAGCAGCGCCTCGTCGTTGGTGTAATCGAAATTGGTGCCGTCGACCCAGTTGAGCCGGTAGAAGGGCGTCACCGGTTCCAGCGTCACGTCCTCGGCCATGTCGCGGCCGGTGAGCGCCCACAATTCCTGCAGGCAGGCGGGATCGGTGATGACGGTGGGACCGGCGTCGAAGGTGAAGCCGTCGCGCTCCCAATAATAGGCACGGCCGCCCGGTTTGTCGCGCGATTCGACGATGGTCGTCGCTATTCCCGCCGATTGCAGGCGGATCGCGAGCGCCAGCCCGCCGAATCCCGCTCCGATGACGATCGCCGACTTCATGTTCGTTTCCATTCCTCTGTGCGGGTTACCGCCATGCCGTCGTTCGCAGGACCCTGATCGCGCTGCCCACCGGCACCGGTGGTTTGCCCGTCAGAATCCGTATCTTGTCCTTGAGACTGGATCGCCCCGCATAGAAACGGGTGATCAGCGTCGGGTCGAGACGGTAGAAGCGCTCGATGATGCGCCAACGTTCCGCCGGATCGCCGGCGCGGAACATCATTGCGCTCAGCATGCGATAGAAGGCGCCGTGCTTCCACGCCGCGCGGGCGTAATCGTGGGTGAAACCGGCGAGCGCCTTGCCAGAGAAATCGGTCCGCTCGGCGAGCCGCACCGCCAGCCGCACCGCGTCGGGCAGCGAATAGCCGGTGGTCGGCTGGAACAGCCCGGCGCGCATCCCCGCCTTGGCGACGTGGGCGCCGCTCGACCGCCAATAGGCCTCGAAATCGCCCCCCAGCGTGATCGGCAGCACGCCGGCCTCGGTACGCAACACGCTGTCGACCTGCCAGCCCCGGCCCGCGGCGTAGGCGGCGATGCGCAGCCCCAGCGCGGCGCGGTCGACGTGCGGCGTGTCGCTGTAATAGGTGTCCTCGACGAACATGCGGTCGGCGGCGAAGGGCAGGCAGTAGACGAAGCGATAACCGTCGGCCTGCTCGACCGTCGCGTCCATCACCCGCGGCCCGGTGGTGCCATGCGGCGCGTGGAGCAACAGTTCCTGCCCGACGAACTTCTGCCAGCCGAGGTCGAGCACCGACAGGTCGCCGGGGCCGCGGCAGTCGATCACCCCGCCGGCTTCGATCCGGTCGCCGTCGGCGAGCACCACCGCGGTCGCCGAGGCGGCGAGCACCTTGCGCCCGAGCATCACCGCCGGCGCCGGCAGCGTCGTGCGGATCACCGCATGCAATCGCTCGCTGGTCACCGAATGATAGGTCGCGTCGATCTGCCGCGCGAGGTGCGGGAAGGCGACGTCATAGCCCTGCCAGTCGTGCACCGTCAGCGGCGCGACCAGCCAGCGATCCTGCGGCGCGATGTCGCTGCCGAAGAACGACCAGACGTGGTCGCCGCCGAGATGCGGCGCCGCCTCGATGATCCGCACGTCGAGGCCGGGGTGCCGCGCGTGCAGCGCCAGCGCGATCAGGCCGCCGGCGAGGCCGCCGCCGACGATCGCCACGTCGCAAGGGATGGTCGAACCCATGTCTGCGCCTACCCCAAAGCGCGGGGCGGGAGAACCGGCTTTTACGCCGCCGCGCGCCGCGCTAGCCTGCCGGCATGACGCCGCCCGTCCTCACCACCGATCGCCTGATCCTCACCGTCCATCGCCCCGCCGATCTCGACGCGCTCGCCGCGATGTGGGCGCATCCCGCGGTGTTCGAACGGATCGGCGGCGTCGCGCGCAGCCGCGAGGAGGTGTGGATCCGGCTGCTGCGGTCGATCGGCCAGTGGCAGGCGTTCGATTACGGCAGCTGGGTGGTTCGCGACCGTGAGGGCGACCTGGTCGGCGAAGTCGGCCTGATCGAGGCCCGCCGCGCGATCGATCCGCCGCTGGCGCTGCCGGAAATGGGCTGGGCCTTGGCCCCGGCGGCGCACGGCCGCGGCTACGCCGGCGAGGCGCTCGCGGCGGTGTTCGCGTGGACGCAGGCGCACGGCATCGCGAAGACGACCTGTATCATCGATCCGGGCAACGCGCCGTCGCTGCGGCTGGCGGCGCGGCTGGGGTATGGGCTGGCGCGCGACGCGGATTACAAGGGCCGGACGATACACGTGCTCGAACGCTGACACCTCACCCTCGTCGACGTTCATGCTGGCCGGGCTCCCGCCAAGCTCACTCCGTCACCCCGGACTCGTTCCGGGGTCCACTCCGCGGCGAGGAGAACGGCTGGAGGCGATGCCATTCGCGCGCGGCCCGGTGGACCCCGGAACGAGTCCGGGGTGACGAATCGGAGAAGGCAAACCTAGCGTATCTCACCGCGACGGACCACGCTCGTCGCATCCTCGCCGCGCCGTCGGCATCAGGCCGGCAGGTCGCATCCGCCATATCCCCGCCCCCGGAAATCCGCTACGTCCCGTAGCATGCTGCTCGCCGTCACCCTGTCCGCGCTGGCGATGACGATGATCGTCGGCGTGCGCTATCTCCTCGTCTCCGGCGCGTTCGCCGCGGCGACGCGGTTGCGTCATCCCGGCCTCTACCGCGGGCTCGATGCGCAGATGCGGCGCGAGATCGCATGGAGCCTCGCCTCCGCCGCCATCTACGGTATCCCCGCCGGCGTGCTCGCCTGGGGCTGGCAGGCGCATGGCTGGACGCGCGTCTATCGCGACGTCCACGCCTATCCCTTATGGTATTGGCCGGTCTCGATCCTGCTCTACCTCGTCCTCCACGACACCTGGTTCTACTGGACGCATCGCTGGATGCACCGGCCGGCGGTGTTCAAGGCGGCGCATGCCGTCCACCACGCCAGCCGCCCGCCGACCGCCTGGGCGGCGATGGCCTTCCACCCGATCGAGGCGCTGACCGGCGCTGTGGCAATTCCGTTACTGGTGTTGGCAATTCCGATCCACGTCGCCGCTCTGGGCTTCGTGCTGGCGACTATGACGGTTATGGGCGTAACCAATCACATGGGTTGGGAGGTTTTCCCGCGGTTCATGTGGCGGGGGCCATTGGGCGGCTGGCTGATCACCGCCAGCCATCATCAGCGGCACCATGAGCAATATGGATGTAACTATGGGCTCTACTTCCGGTTCTGGGACCGCCTTTGCGGCACCGATCGCGGCGTCGGCGATTTCGCGCGCAGCCACGCGCGTGCCAAGGCGCAGGCGCAGCAACCGGCCGGTGGCGCTCGCCGCCTTGCTGCCGGCGGCGGCGCTGGTGCTCGGCGCGGCGCCGATCGCGCGGCTTGACGTCGCCGTCAGCCAGATGCGCTCCGCCAAGGGGCTGCTGCGCGTCTGCCTGACCGCCGATCCCGACAATTTCCCCGCCTGCGTCGACGATGCCGATGCGATCACCCGCTCGGTACCGGCCAATGCGCACAGCCTGCGCTTCGAAGGGCTGCCGCACGGCCAATATGCCGTCGCGGTGATCCACGACGAGAACAGCAACGCCAAGCTCGACACCTTCGCCGGCATTCCGCGCGAGGGCTTCGGCTTTTCGCGCAACCCGCCGATCCGCTTCGGCGCACCGCACTTTGCCGCGGCACGCTTCGCGGTGACCAGTGATGCAAATCAGCAACAGATACGGATGCATTACATCCTCTGATCGGTCGGCAATGGATAGCAACCGGCGTCCGCCGCGTTACGGCGTCGTAACAGGTTTGGAGCCGTAGCTTTGTCCGCCAAGATCTTGATGCCGCTCGCGCTCGCCGCCGCTGCCGTGTTCGTCACCCCGGCCGCCGCGCAGGAGGCGTCGGCGCCCGTGCAGCCCACCGAATTCGACTTCAATCGCGATACGATCACCGTCGGCGCCGCCGGCGTCTATCTCAGCGATTACGAAGGCTCGAACGACTATCGCTTCACCGCCGCACCGGGCGCGGTCGGCTCGATCAAGGGCTATGGCTTCGTCCTCGCCGGCAACCGGATCAGCGTCGACCTGATCCGCGACAAGCCCGGCCCCGTCTGGGACCTGCAGGCCGGTCCGATCGGCGTCGTCAATTTCAACCGCAGCAGCCTCAAGAGCATCGACGATCCGCGCGTCCGCGCGCTCGGCAAGGTCGATACCGCGATCGAGCTCGGCGGCTATGTCGGCATCGGCAAGACCGGGGTGATCACCAGCCCGTACGACCAATTGTCGGCGACGGTCAGCTATCGCCACGACGTCGCCAATGCGCATGACAGCGGCATCTGGCAGCCGAGCGTCAATTACATCACTCCGCTGAGCGAGAAGATGGCGGTGGCGATCTTCGCCTCGGCCGAGCGTGCCGGCCGCGGTTATGCGACGACCTATTTCTCGGTCTCGCCGACGCAGACGCTGGCGAGCGGCCTGCCGACCTACAATGCGCGCGCCGGCTGGAAGAATTATTCGCTCGGCGGTCTCTATACCTATTCGCTGACCGGCAATCTGCTCAAGGGCTTCAAGATCGTCGCCGGCGGCACCTACGTCCGGATGCTCAACGGCTTCGCCGACAGCCCGCTGGTCCGCATCGCCGGCTCGCGCAACCAGTGGCTGGGCGCGGTCGGGCTCGCCTATACGTTCTGAACCGGCATGCCTCCATCCGTCATGCTGGCATGACGGATGGAGGACTTATCCGCTGAGCTTGCCCGTCGCGACCACCGGTCCGGTCGGCAGCCCGGTCGGCGAGCCGCCCGCCGGCTCGATCGAGATCGCCAGCACCGTCTCCGCCGCGAGCGCCGGGCGCACCGCCGCCGGCACGATCACCCGCGCCGGCCCCGCCGGGATCACGCCCAGCGAACGCGGCGCATCGGCGCCGTGGATCGCCCACAATTGCGCCGAATGCCCCGCCGGTACGTCGACACCGCCGGCGATCCGTACCGTCGCGCTCGCCGGATCGTAGGCGGCGGCGATCGGCGCGCCCTTGCCGGTCGGCACGATCGCGGCGAGCAGAGGCGCCGGCGCGATTACCGGCACGCGCACCGGGATGCGGATCGGTGCAGGCGCCGGCCGCAGCATCAACAGCGTCGTCACCGCCAGCAACAGGCAGGCGGCGATGCTCGCCGCCACCGCCAGCCCGCGCCAGCGCGCGACGCCCCCCGCATTGTCGTTCGCCGCCGCCGGCACGCCGCGCTGTGCATCGAGCGACGCCTCGACCCGCGCCGCCACCGCGTCGGGCGCGGCCACCGCCGGCCAATCGGCGAATAGCGCGCCGAGCCAGCCGCGCCAGCGCTCCACCTCGGCGGCGAAGCCCGGCTCGCTCGCCAGCCGGCGCAACGCCGCCGCGCGATCGCTGCCGTCGAGCAGCCCCAGCGCCAGTTCGGCGGCGGTCATGTCGGGGAGGTCGTCACTCGCCATCGAGGCACCCCCGCAGGGCGAGCAGCCCGCGCCGTACCCAGCTCTTCATCGTGCCGAGTGGCACCGCCTGCGCCACCGCCAGCTCGGCATAGGTCAGCCCGCCGAAGAAGGCGCTGCGGATCGCGCCGCGCTGGCGCACCTCGATCGTCTCCAGGCAGTCGTGCAATCGCGCGCGCTGCTCGTCGGCGATCAGCGCCTCGTCCTGCGCCGCCGCCGGATCGGGCATCGCGTCGGCCGCCTCGACCGGCGCGGTGCGCGCCCGGCCGTGGCGCCGGCGCCAGTCGATCGCCCGGTTGCGCGCGATCGTCGCCAGCCACGAGATCGGGCTCGCCCGTCCCGGCTGATAGGCCCCCGCGCGGTGCCAGATGGTGAGATATACGTCGTGCAGCACGTCCTCGGCGCCTTGCCTGTCTTCGCAGATACGCAGGCATATGCCGAAAAGCTTCGCCGAGGTCAGACGGTAGACGGTGCGGAAGGCGTCGCGATCCTCCTCGCCGGTGCGGATCAGCGCCTCGACCAGGATCGTACGGGCCGCCTGGGGGCTGGAGGGGGCGGCGGGAGGCACGGCCAAGGGCTAACCGTACGCAAGCCTCCCGGCAATATCCTGCGGCCAACATTCCGACCATGTCGGATCATTTTGCAAAACCGACATTTTGTTTCGGCCGCCGCGCATCTTTCCACGACCCGGCAACGTAGCTCGCCACAGGTCTACCGGTCGCCCGTCGATAGCATGCGGCGATGACGGAGGACCGCATGAAGGTGAGGGAGGTTGCTGACGATGACCCAGACGGACCAGATCATCGAGGCGTTCGACGCCCGGGCGCGGCGACGCGAGGAACGGCGCGGATTCTTCAAGAACGCGATGGGCATGGCGGCGGTGACCGCAGCCGGCGCGGCGGCGATGTCGATCGCCGGCGAGGCGGCGGCGCAGACCGCGGTGACCGAGGTCGACGTGCTCAACTTCGCGCTCAACCTCGAATATCTCGAAGCGCAATTCTACAGCTATGCCGCCTTCGGCACCGGCTTGCCTGCCAACCTGCTGACCGGCGGCGTCGGCACGCAGGGCACGGTGGTGACCGGCACCGGCACCGGCTCGGCCCGCCAGGTGCAGTTCAGCGACCGCGGCATCGCCGCTTATGCGCGTGAGATCGCCGCGGACGAGGTGGCGCACGTCACCTTCCTGCGCGCCGCGATCCGCGGCACGGGCACCAGCGACGCGCTGATCGCCGCGCAGCCGCAGATCGACATCTCGGGTGCCGCCGGCGGTGCCTTTGCCGCCGCCGCTGCCAGCACCACCCCGGCGCTGACCGGTTTCGACCCCTATGCGAACGACGACAGCTTCCTGCAGGCGGCCTTCATCTTCGAGGATGTCGGCGTCACCGCCTACAAGGGCGCGGCGGGCGCGCTGTTCAACAACAAGACCTATCTCGAGGCGGCCGCCGGCATCCTCGCGGTCGAGGCCTATCACGCCGCGATCGTGCGCACCGCGCTCTATGCGCGCGGCGTCGCGACCCCGACGATCACCACCGCGCAGAACAACGTCGCCGCGACCACGGCGATCTCCAACCTGCGCGATTCGGTCGACGGCGGCACCGATCTCGACCAGGGCATCGCCGCGACGACTACCAATGCGGGCACGACCTCGAACATCGTGCCGCTCGATCCCAACGGCCTCGCGTTCAGCCGGACGCCGGCGCAGGTGCTCAACATCGTCTATCTCAATCCCCGATCGGTGACCGCGGGCGGGTTCTTCCCGAACGGCATCAACAACGGGAACAGCGGGCTGCGCAGCAGCGCCGCGAACTGAGCAGGGGTGGATATATGACCAAGGAACTCTCCGTCCTCGCCATCGTCGAGGCAACCGCCGCGCGTCGCAAGGCCCGCCGCGCGTTCATGAAGACCGCCGCGACCGGCGTCGCCGCGGTCGGCGGCCTGTCGCTGCTCGCCGCCTGCGGTGACGACGACGACAATATGTCGGTGCCGTTTCCGACGCCGACGCCGACTGCGACCTCGGTCAGCACCGACGTCGCGGTGCTCAACTTCGCGCTCAACCTCGAATATCTCGAGGCGCAATTCTACAGTTATGCCGCCTTCGGAACCGGCCTGTCGGCGTCGCTGCTCACCGGTACGGGCACGCAGGGGTCGGTCATCACCGGCTCGGGCGACGGCTTCCCGCGCGCGGTCAATTTCACCTCCGACCCGCTGATCGGCCAATATGCGCGCGAGATCGCGCAGGATGAGATCGCCCACGTCACCTTCCTGCGCGCCGCGCTCGGCAGTGCCGCGGTCGCCCAGCCGGCGATCGACATCTCGGGGACCGCGACCGGTGCGTTCACCGCGGCGGCGCGCGCCGCCGGCGTCGTCGCCTCGAACGGCCTGTTCGATCCCTATGCCAGCCCGACCAACTTCCTGCTCGGCGCCTATATCTTCGAGGATATCGGCGTCACCGCCTATAAGGGCGCCTCGCCGGTCATCTCGTCGATGTATCTCGAAGCGGCGGCGGGCATCCTCGCGGCGGAGGCCTATCATGCCGGCCTCGTCCGCACGATCCTCTACACCCGCGGCGTCACCAACGCCGATCTGATCACCGCGACCACCAAGATCTCGGACGCGCGCGATCTGCTCGACGGCACCACCGGCGGCACCAACGGCGACGACGACCAGGGCATCGCCGGCACCAACATCGGCGCGGCCAATGCCGTGTCGAACATCGTGCCGACCGACAGCAACGGCATCGCCTACAGCCGCAGCGTCCAGCAGGTGCACAACATCGCCTATCTCAACGCGACCGGCGCCAACCGCACCCGCGGCGGCTTCTTCCCGGTGGGCACCAACAATCCCAATCCGGCCTTCACCGTCGGCCTCGGCTGAGCCCGACGTTCCAAGAGTTGGCCGGCGTTCCCTTCCACGCCGGCCGGCACAGGGTCCTCCCTCGATTTCGCGTCGGGGGAGGATTTTTTATGCGCGGTCACGCCCTTCCGTCGCGCTGCCGCCGATTTCCGCCGCGTCCGGGCTTGACGCCTCCCGCCGGATGCGGAACGGCAAGGCCATCCTGGGCCGCCGCAAGACCGCCCGCGCGTGGGGAGAACCCGAGTAATGACCGCCCGAACCGATACCGACAGCGCCCTCGCAGCGGCGCTCGACGCCCGCGTCCAGCGCCGCACCGAACGCCGCGACTTCTTCCGCACCGCGATGGGCGCGATGGCGGTCACCGCCGCGGGCGCGTCGGCGCTGGGCCTCGCCGGCGCCGCCGAGGCGCAGACGACGACCTATTCCGATCAGGACATCCTCAATTTCGCGCTCAACCTCGAATATCTCGAGGCGCAATTCTACGCCTTCGCCACCGGTGGCGCCGGCCTCGCCGCCAATCTGCTCACCGGCACCGGCACGCAGGGCGCGGCGAACGTCAGCGGCGGCGCCGCGGTGACCTTCAGCGACCCGGTCCTCGCCCGCTATGCGCGCGAGATCGCCGCCGACGAGGTCGCGCACGTCACCTATCTGCGCACCGCGCTGGGCAGCAGCGCGATCGCGCAGCCGGCGCTCGACCTGTCGGTCGGCCCGAACAGCGCCTTCTCCGCCGCCGCGGTCGCCGCCAAGCTGATCGCCGCGGGCCAGACCTTCAACCAATATGGCAGCGAGGAGAATTTCCTGCTCGGCGCCTATCTGTTCGAGGACGTCGGCGTCACCGCCTACAAGGGCGCCGCGCCGCTGCTCACCAAGACCTATATCGAGGCCGCCGCCGGTATCCTCGCGGTCGAGGCCTATCATGCCGCGACGATCCGCGGCGAGCTGTTCCGTCGCGGCTCGGTCGCCGGCTCGGCGCTGATCACCAGCGCCAGCGCGATCTCCGACGCGCGCGACAGTCTCGACGGCGGCACCGACATCGACCAGGGCATCACGCCGGGTCTCACCGCCGCGCCGGGCCAGACCGTGCCGACGCCGACGCCCACCGCGACCGCCACCGCGACGCCGACGCCGACCCCCACGCCGACCCCGACCGCGACGCCCACCCCGGTGCCGACCTTCCCGGTGTCCAACATCGTGCCGGCCGACGCCAACAGCATCGTCTACAGCCGCACCCCCAATCAGGTGCTCAACATCGTCTATCTCAACGCCGCGGCGGCGAGCGCGGGCGGCTTCTTCCCCGCCGGCCTCAACGGCACCATCAAGGCGGCGACCGCCTCCTGATCTCGCCGTCCGTTTTCAAAGCTTTCAGGGGATAGACCCGATGACCGACCTTCCGACCGACACGATCCTCGACGCGATCGCCGACCGCCGCGCCGAACGCCGCAACTTCCTGCGCTACGCCGGCGGCGCCGCCGCCTCGGCGGGGGCCTTGTCGCTGCTCGCCGCCTGCGGTGGCGACGGCGACAGCAGCAGCAGCCCCAGCCCGACGCCGACCGCGACGACGCCGACCGTCGGCACCGATGCCGACGTGCTCAACTTCGCGCTCAATCTCGAATATCTCGAGGCGAGCTTCTACAGCTGGGCGGCCTTCGGCCAGGGCCTGTCGACCGGCATCATGAGCGGCGTCGGCACGCTCGGCACCGTCACCGGCGGCGCACAGGTGAACTTCCAGGACCCGATCGTCGCGCAATATGCGCGCGAGATCGCCAATGACGAGATCGCCCACGTCACCTTCCTGCGCACGATCCTCGGCAGCTTCGCGGTGGCGATGCCGGCGATCAACATCGGCGGCGACGCCACCGGCGCCTTCACCGCCGCGGCGCGCGCCGCCGGCGTGGTCGGCGCGAGCGATGTCTTCAATCCCTATGCCAGCGACATCAACTTCCTGCTCGGCGCCTATCTGTTCGAGGACGTCGGCGTCTCGGCCTACAAGGGCGCCTCGCCGCTGATCGTCAACAAGGTATTCATCGAGGCTGCCGCCGGCATCCTCGCCACCGAAGGCTATCACGCCGGGCTGATCCGCTCGGTGCTCTACCGCAAGGGCGTCGATCCCGCCGAGACGCTCGCCGGCGCCTCGTCGATCCTCACCAACGCGCGGCTGATCTCCGACGCGCGCGACAGCCTCGACGGCAGCAGCGAGATCGATCAGGGCATCGGCGACACCACCACCGCCAACGTCGTGCCGACCGACACCAACGGCGTCGCCTATAGCCGCTCGACCGGCCAGGTGCTCAACATCGTCTACCTCAACAAGACCGCGGTCGGCTCGGGCGGCTTCTTCCCCAACGGCATCAACGGCAACATCCGCACCTCCGCCGCCAGCTGACGCTCCAACGCCCTCCCTCCCCCTTGGCGGGAGGGCTATCGCCTATGGCTGTGGGAACGAGGTTCGAGCCGCGTCCACAATCTCTACGTCACCCCGGACTCGTTCCGGGGTCCACCGGTCCGCAGGAGAATCGTGCCTGCTCAAGCCGTTCTCCTCGCCGCGGAGTGGACCCCGGAACCAGTCCGGGGTGACGGAGGTGCGCTTGGAAAGCGATGGACCCACTCGAACGTTCATATGAGATAGCCCCCTCTCGCGGCGGGAGGATTTGCCTTGGCGCCTGCCGCCGAACCGCGTACACCATCGTCATTATCCCCGGGGGAGCGCTGATGCAGCGCTTGAGAGGAAGGCCGCAGCCTTCGACCCGCTGAACCTGATCCGGTTGATACCGGCGGAGGGAGGGAGCGGTTTCATCCGAAAATCCGCGTCCGCTCTCCGTTCATGGAGAGAGACTCATGGCCGACATTCCCGCACGTACCGAGATTGGCGTCACGACTGGCCCGATCCGCGGCTCGAAGAAGATCCATGTCGGCCCGCTGGGCGTCGCGATGCGCGAGATCCATCTCGATCCCTCCTCGGGCGAGCCGCCGTTGCGCGTCTACGACACCTCCGGCCCCTATACCGATCCGGCCGCGCGTATCGATATCATGGCCGGTCTGCCGCAGCTGCGTCGCGCGTGGATCGAGAACCGCGGCGACGTCGAAAGCTACGATGGCCGCGAACTGCGTCCCGAAGACAATGGCCAGCTCGGCCCCGACCGCTCCGGCGGCGTGCCGCAATTCCCCAACGCCGTCCGTCGCCCGTTGCGCGCGCGTGCCGGCGCCAACGTCAGCCAGATGCATTATGCCCGCCGCGGCATCGTCACTCCGGAAATGGAATATGTCGCCACCCGCGAGAATCTCGGTCGCGCGATGCTGCGCGACCATGTCCGCGACGGCGAGAGCTTCGGCGCGTCGATCCCCGATTACGTCACCCCCGAATTCGTCCGCGACGAGGTCGCGCGCGGCCGCGCGATCATCCCGTCGAACATCAATCATCCCGAATCCGAACCGATGGCGATCGGCCGCAACTTCCTGGTCAAGATCAACGCCAACATCGGCAATTCCGCGGTCGCCAGCAACGTCGCGGCGGAGGTCGACAAGCTCGTCTGGTCGATCCGCTGGGGTGCCGACACGGTGATGGACCTGTCGACCGGCCGCAACATCCACGACACGCGCGAATGGATCCTGCGCAACAGCCCCGTGCCGATCGGCACCGTGCCGATCTATCAGGCGCTCGAAAAGGTCGGCGGCATCGCCGAGGAGCTGACCTGGGAGATCTTCCGCGACACGCTGATCGAACAGGCCGAACAGGGCGTCGACTATTTCACCATCCACGCCGGCGTCCGCCTGCCCTATATCCCGATGACGGCGAAGCGCGTCACCGGCATCGTCAGCCGCGGCGGCAGCATCATGGCGAAATGGTGCCTCGCGCATCACAAGGAATCGTTCCTCTACGAACGGTTCGACGAGATCACCGAGATCATGAAGGCCTATGACATCGCCTATTCGCTGGGCGACGGGCTGCGCCCCGGCTCGATCGCCGATGCCAATGACGAGGCGCAGTTCAGCGAGCTCTACACGCTCGGCGAGCTGACCCATCGCGCCTGGGCGCAGGACGTGCAGGTGATGATCGAAGGTCCGGGCCATGTCCCGATGCACAAGATCCAGGAGAATATGACCAAGCAGCTCCAGGTCTGCGGCGAGGCGCCTTTCTACACGCTCGGGCCGCTCACCACGGATATCGCACCGGGCTACGACCATATCACCAGCGGCATCGGTGCGGCGATGATCGGCTGGTTCGGCTGCGCGATGCTCTGCTACGTCACGCCCAAAGAGCATCTCGGCCTGCCCGACCGCGACGACGTCAAGGTCGGCGTCGTCACCTACAAGCTCGCCGCCCACGCCGCCGATCTGGCGAAGGGCCACCCCGCCGCCAAGCTGCGCGACGACGCCTTGAGCCGCGCCCGTTTCGACTTCCGCTGGCGCGACCAGTTCAACCTGTCGCTCGATCCGGATACCGCCGAGTCCTTCCACGACCAGACCTTGCCCGCCGAGGGCGCCAAGACCGCGCATTTCTGTTCGATGTGCGGCCCGAAATTCTGCTCGATGAAGATCACGCAGGAGGTTAGGGAATTCGCCGCCAAGCAGAATGCGCCGGTCGCCACTTTCGTCGCCGCCGAAGAGGCCGAGGCGGGCATGGCCGACATGAGCGAGCGGTTCCGCGAGAAGGGCGGGGAGGTATATCTGCCGGCGGCGGAGTGATTGGTGCCGAGTCGCTGACGGAAACCCGACGCCCGTCAGCGACTTGGCCGTCGCGTCTTGCCTGCCGCCGCCGACCGCCTACCCTTGGCGACCGGGGGGCTCCAGATGATTGTACCGATCGTCCTCACGCAGGCTGCGAACGACGCCATCGACCTTGCCGCGGTCACCTCGCGCGCCAAAGCGCGCGTGCTCGCGATGCGCGGCAAGCTCGTGCAGACCTGGCTCTTCCCGCGCGATTTCGGCGGCCCACCCGATCGCGCCAACGAGCTGTTCGTCCCGCCCGAAGCCGCCCGCCGCATCGAGGCGCTGATCGCCCGGCTGCTTGCCCAGCGCGGCGACACGCCCCCGCGGATGATGACCGTCCACCCCGCCTATCGCGGCGACAGCATCGTCCCGACCAGCATCACCTATAGCATCCATCCGGGCACCGACCGCGTGACGATCCCGGTCTGGTAGGCGTCAGCACACCTCGACGCCCTTCCAGAAGGCGATCCGGTCGGTGATCTCCTTGGCGGCATCCTTGGGCTCGGGATAATACCAGGCGGCATCGCGGTTCTCGGCCCCGTCGACGCGCAGCGTATGGTAATGCGCGGTGCCTTTCCACGGACAAACGCTCGTCGTCGCGCTATCGACCAGCACCGCCGGATCGACCGCCGCGCGCGGGAAATAGGCATTGCCTTCGACCGTGACGATGTCGTCGCTCGCCGCGATCCGTACGCCGTTCCAATATGCTTCCGCCATGCCGTGTCTCCTTGCCGGACCAACCGACCGGCGGGGGAAAAGGATGCGCACGGCCTCGGCCGGTGATGCGCGCGCCGCACGGGGCCGGCTCAATAATGATAGCGGCATTGCGCCACCTGCACCGTCTGGTCCGCCCCGCTGCCGGCGACGCGATACACCAGCCGATGTTCATGGCTGATCCGCCGCGACCACCAGCCCGACAGATTGCCGCCGAGCGGCTCGGGCTTGCCCGTGCCCTTGAACGGATGGCGCCGGCATTCCTCGATCAGCGCGTTGATCTTGTCGAACAGCTTGGCGTCATGCGCCTGCATGTCGAGATACTCGGCCCACGATCGGGACGAGAATTGCACGTTCACGGCTTGATCAGCTCATGGACTTCGCCGCCGCCGGCGTCGAACTCAGCGATACTCGCCAGCAACCGCTCGGCGTTCTTCGGCGAGCGCAGCAGGTAGAGGGTTTCCTCGATCGACGCCCATTCGCTCGCCGAAACCAGCACCGCGCCTTCGCCGCGCTGGCGCGTGATGGCGAGCGGCGCGCGATCGGCGACGACCTTGTCGATCATCGACTTCAGATTTTCACGCGCTTCGGAATAGCTGACGGCCTGCATGACGCAGAGATGGACAACGATCTGTCCAATGTCAACGCCGGCAACGTCGAGCTATCTATCAGGCGTCCGGCAGCGCCCAGTCGATCGGCGCTGCGCCGTGCGCGACCAGAAACGCATTGGCCTGGCTGAACGGGCGGCTGCCGAACCAGCCCTTGTACGCCGACAAGGGCGAAGGGTGCGGCGCCGCCAGCACGAGATGGTCGGGCCGGGTCACGAACCCCGCCTTCTGCTGGGCATGCGCGCCCCACAGCAGGAAGACGACCGGATCGGGTTTGCCGGCGACCGCGCGGATCACCGCATCGGTGAATCGCTCCCAGCCGCGGTTGCGGTGCGATCCGGCGCGGCCGCTCTCGACGCTCATCACCGTGTTGAGCAGCAGCACGCCCTGCCGCGCCCACGCCTCGAGAAAGCCGTGGCGCGCCGGCGCGATGCCGAGGTCGGCGTGCAGCTCCTTGTAGATGTTGACGAGGCTCGGCGGCGGCCGCACCCCCGGCCGTACCGAGAAGCTCAGCCCATGCGCCTGCCCCGGCCCATGATACGGATCCTGGCCGAGGATGACGACGCGCACCCGGTCGAGCGGCGTCAGTTCGAGCGCGCGGAACCGGTCCGCCGCCGGCGGGAAGATCGCCTTGCCCGCCGCCGTCTCGGCGGCGAGGAAGGCGTCGAGCGCCGCCAGGCTCGGGCAGGCGAGCGCCTCGGCGAGCGGCGCCGCCCAGCTCGGATCGATCCGTGGAATCATCCTAGCGTTTGCGGACGAATTCGGCGCGCAGGACCAGCCCCTTGATCCCGTCGAACTTGCAATCGATCTCCTGCGCGTCGCCGGTCAGCCGGATGCTCTTGATCAGCGTGCCGCGCTTCAGCGTCTGGCCCGCGCCCTTGACGGTGAGGTCCTTGATCAGCGTCACCTGATCGCCGTCGGCGAGCAGATTGCCCACCGAATCGCGCACCTCGACCGCGACCTCGGCCGGCGCCCCCGCCGCCGCCGCGGCATCCGCCGCGCTGATCCACTCGCCGCTCGCCTCGTCGTACACGAAGCTGTCGTCGTCCTTCTGCATCGCAAACCCCCTTGCCCAGGCCGAAGCCCTTACAGCTTGGCGGGCGGGTTAGAACAGCCCCGGCACCTCGCGCCGTGCGGTCGAGATGCGCCCGCTGGTCGGCATCAGCGCCTCGCGCTCGATCGGCACCGACAGCGCCCGCGCCTCCGCCCCCGCCGCCGCGGTCAGCCTGGTGCAGCTCTTGCCCTGCAGGAAGTCGAGCGCGGAGCGCGTCGACGCCTCGCGCGGATCGCCCATCGGATAGGCGATGTCGTCCGCGGCGCGGCAGCTCGCCTCGACCGTGTCGGCGAGGCCGTTGTAATAGGCGCCCTGCCGCGCCGAATTCTGCAACGCGAAGGCGATCACGCGCAGCCGGTCGTCGCATGCCGCCTTGTCGAGCGGGATCTGGCCGACCGGCTTGCCATAGGTGTTGGTGCCGATCAGCCCGGCATTGGCGTGGAGATACGGGATATAGGCGTTGATGACATATTCGCTCGCCGAGGCGGTGCCGCGCGTGCCGATGAACGCGATGCGGGTCGCCGCGACCGACTCCGTCTGCGGCGCGAAATAGGTCGTCTCGTTGTTCGACGCCTTCTCGGGGCGGAAGCTGGTATAGCTCATCACGTCGCCGGTCGAGCGGTTGGCGCCGAGCAGGTTGGTGAGCAATACGGCGGTCGAGAGCAGCCCGCCGCCATTGTAGCGCATATCGACGATGATGTTGGTGACCCCCGCGCTCTTGAACCGCGCGAAGGCGGTGCGCAGCGCGGCATCGGCGGTGCTGATGAAGGTGCGCAGATTGACATAGCCGTAGCGCTGGCCGCCGTCGGTGATGATCTGCGCGCCGTAGCGGCTCGACACCGGATCGAGCGTGAAGTCGCTCTTGGCCACCGCGACGGTGCGCGTGCCGCTGCCGTCCTTGACCTGGAAATAGCGCGTCGTCCCCGCCGTATCGGGCCCGAGCGCGGTGTTGAGCGCGGCGCCGGTGCCGTCGCTCTGGAACAGGCTGGCGACCGTCTGCAGGTTGCTCGCGCTGGTGCCGATCGCGAGGATCTCGGCACCGCGGTCGACGCCCGCGGCGAGGCCCGGCGCGCCCTCGAATGCCTCGGTGACGTAGAGATGCCCGTCGGCGGTCAGCCCGAAGCGCCAGCCGAAGCCCGCGGTCGATCCGGAGGAATAATACGCATTCTCCTCCTTGATCGAGGTGAGATAGGTGAAGTGGCGGTCCTTGTTCTGCGCCCGGGCGGTCGCGGTCAGCGCATCCAGATAGGTATCGACGCTGGCATAAGGCGTCGGGTCGAGGCTGGCGGGCAAGGTGTCGTAGAACAGATACCATTCGCGCATCTGCGCCGCGACCCAATCCTGCCGGTCGCGCAGCGAGCAGCCGGCGACCGCGGTCGGAGTAGGCGTCGGCGCGGGCGTGCCGGTCGTCGGGGCGTTGCCGGTGCCGTTGCCGGCGGTCAGGGACGACCCGCCACCGCCGCCGCAGCCGGCCAGCATCGCGGTCATCGCCAGCAGTGTCACCGAACGCCGTATCGTCACCGATTGTCTCCCCACCCGATCCGCGCAAGTCTAGGCCCACGCCGGAGCGCCGGCAATCGCGATCGCAGCCGCAAGCGGATTGATCCGGATCAGTGCCTGCCGACGCAACCGTGCCGCCGTCCGGCTCGTTGCACCCCCCGACACCACAGCATGACGGAGAACGACCATGGGCCTGTTCAGCAAGGACATCGCGACCTTCGAGGATCTCTACGTCCACCAGCTCGAGGACATCTATTACGCCGAGCAGCAGATCACCAAGGCGCTGCCCAAGATGATCGAGAAGGCGACCGACGTGCAATTGCGCCAGGGCTTCGAACAGCATCTGCGCGAGACCGAGGGGCAGATCGAGCGTCTGCGCCGCGTCTTCGAGATCGAGGGCCGTCAGCCCAAGGGCGCGACCTGCCCGGCGATCGACGGCATCATCAAGGAAGCCAATGAGGTCGCCGGCGAGGTGAGCGACAAGGCGGTGCTCGACGCCGCGCTGACCGCCGCGGCGCAGGCGGTCGAACATTATGAGATCAGCCGCTACGGCACGCTGGTCACCTGGGCGAAGCAGCTCGGCCGCACCGAGAGCGCCGCGCTGTACCAGCAGACGCTCGACGAGGAAAAGGCGACCGACGAGAAGCTCACGCAACTGGCGACGAGCAAGCTCAACGCGCGGGCCGAGGCGGTCGAGGCGTAAAACAGGACACCCGACCACCGTCCCCCGGAGGTGGTCGGGACCCGCGTGAACCACCAGTGCTCCTGCGAACGCAGGAGCCCAGGGTTCCGAACGCCGGCAATTGTTGTTCTGCTTGGCCCTGGGTTCCTGCTTTCGCAGGAACACTGCAAGGATCGCGTGGCAGAGCCGACGTCCCCATAGGTCTCGGCTCATTCCGCCGGCTGGCGCGCGCAGCGGAATGGCCCGAAACCCGGCCGCACCCCGCGGCGCAGAGCGACGCGGGGCTGGCCGAATTACCCCAGGCTCTTCGACGCCTGTTCGAACACGTCCTTCGACAGGCCCGGCGTCGCGACGATCCGCTCCAGCGCGCCGCGCATCAGCGCCGCGCGATCCGAATCGAAACGCCGCCACCGTGCCAGCGGCGGCAGCAGCTTCGCCGCGGTTTGCGGATTGAGCTTGTCGAGCGCGATGAGCTGGTCGGCGAGGAAGCGATAGCCCGAACCGTCCGCCGCGTTGAACGCCCGCTGGTTCGCCCCGAACGCACCGACCAGCGCGCGGGCGCGATTGGGATTGGCGAGGGTGAAATCGGGATGCCGGGCGAGGTCGGCGACCAGCCGCCCGGTGTCGTCGCGCGACGACAGCGCCTGCGTCTGGAACCATTTGTCGATCACCAGCGAGTTGCCGGCATAGCGATGGTAGAAGATGTCGAGCGCCGCCTCGCGCTCGTCCGAATAGCCGTTGGCGAGCGTGCCGAGCGCACCCTGCCGGTCGGTCATATTGTCGGCACGCTCGAACTGGCGGAAGGCGATTGTCGCGGCGTCATCGGCGCCGCTCGCCGCGATATAGCCGAGCGCGACGCTGCGCAGCCGGCGATGGCCCTTCGCCGCCGGGCTGTAGACATAGGGGCCGTCCGGCGCGCGCTCGTAGGCGTCGCGCCACCGGTCGGCGAGGCGCAGCCCGAGCGCCCGGCGCAGCCCTTCGCGCGCGCGGAAGATCGCCTCGGGATCGACCATCGCGAGCTGGTCGCCGATGAACCCCTCCGACGGCAGCAGCACCGCCTCGGCGACGAACGCCGGATCGAGCGTGCGGTCGTCGAGCGTGTTGGCGACCGCAGTGATCACCGCGTCATTGTCGGGCCGCCCCTCGATCGTCGTCGCCACCAAAGTGTCGAGCATCAATTGCTGCATCGCCTCGTAGCGCGCGAAGGGATCGTCGTCGTGCGCGCTGAGGAAGGCGAGGTCGGCGGCCGACCGGTCGCTCTCGATGATCACCGGTGCCGAGAAGCCGCGGTTGACCGACAGCACCGGCCGTTCGGTGATGCCGTCGAACACGATCGTGCTCGCCGCCTCGTCGAGCAGCACCAGTTGCTCGTCGCCGAGCGCGCGGCCGGTCTCCGCGCCGAACACGCGGATGCGCAGCGGCAGCACCATCGGCTGCTTGTCGGGCTGGCCCGGCGTCGCCGGCACGTGCTGCGCGAGGCGCAAGGTCGCGCGGCCGTCGCCGGCTTGATGCGACAGGCTGGCGGCGACGCGCGGCGTGCCCGCCTGGCTGTACCACAAGCGGAACTGGGTCAGATCGCGGCCGCTCGCCTCCTCCATGCAGGCGACGAAATCCTCGCAGGTCGCGGCGGTGCCGTCGAAGCGGGTGAAATAGAGGTCGGTGGCGGCGCGGAACGCCTGCGGGCCAAGGATCGTCGCCATCATGCGGATCAGCTCGGCGCCCTTGTTGTAGATCGTCGCCGTGTAAAAATTGCCGATCTCGATATAGCTCTCGGGGCGCACCGGATGCGCGAGCGGGCCGGCATCCTCGGGGAATTGCGCGGCGCGCAGGCCGCGCACGTCCTCGATCCGCTTGACCGCCGCCGAGCCCTGATCCGCGGAGAAGCCCTGGTCGCGATAGACGGTGAAGCCTTCCTTGAGGCTGAGCTGGAACCAGTCGCGGCAGGTGATGCGATTGCCCGACCAATTGTGGAAATATTCGTGCGCCACCACCGCCGCGATCGCGTCGTAATCATAATCGGTGGCGGTGTCGGGATCGGCGAGGATGTAGCGGCTGTTGAAGATGTTCAGCCCCTTGTTCTCCATCGCGCCGAAGTTGAAATCGTCGACCGCGACGATGTTGAACACGTCGAGGTCGTATTCGCGGCCGTAGACGCGCTCGTCCCACGCCATCGCCAGCTCGAGCGCGTGGAGCGCATGCCGCGTCTTCTCGACGTCGCCGGCGCGCACCCAGATGCCGAGGTCGACGCTGCGGCCCGATTGCGTGGTGAACTGGCCGCGATTGACTGCGAGGTCGCCGGCGACCAGCGCGAACAGATAGGAGGGCTTGGGGAAGGGGTCGTTCCATTCCGCCCAATGCCGGCCGTCGTCGAGCTTGCCCGCCGCGACCGGATCGCCATTGGCGAGCAGCACCGGATAGCGCGCCGCATCGGCGACCATCCGTACCGCATAGCGGCTCAGCACGTCGGGCCGGTCGGGGAAATAGGTGATGCGGCGGAAGCCCTCCGCCTCGCATTGCGTGCACAGGATGCCGCCGCTGGCATAGAGGCCCATCAGCTGCGTGTTGCGCTCGGGTGCGATCTCCACCTCGGTCTCGATCATATGCGCGTCGCCGGCGAGCGGAACGACGAGCTGCTCGCCCTCGATCCGCCAATCGTCGGTGGCGACGCCGTCGACGCGCACCGCGAGCGGGCGCTGGCCGGCGCCGTCGAGCCGCAACGGATCGCCGCTGGCGTCGTTGCGCGTCACCGACAGCGTCGCGGTGACCCGCGTCGCGGCGGGATCGAGGTCGAACACCAGCCGCGTCTCCGGCACCAGCCAGGCGGGCGGGCGATAATCGTGGCGGCTGATCGCACCGGTCGCGGCGGGAGCGGGCTGGGCGATGGCGTTGAGGGCGTCGAGCATCCACCCTTTATAAGAACGCCGACGCCCGCTGCCAGTTATTCCTCCGGCCGGGATCAGCCTTGTGCTGGACCGAGGCGCTGATACGCTGTCCCGTCACCCACGTCAGGACCCCTGCATGATCCGTACTCTTGGCGCGCTCGCCGCGCTGACCCTCGCCGCGTCCGCACCGGCGCAGACCTCTACGCCCGCCACGCAGGCCAACACGGCCGCCGCGCAGGCCAATGCGCTGCTCAACCGGGCGCTGCCCGCCGATCAGGCGGCGATGAAGGCGCACGTCCTGTTCCTCGCCTCGGATGCGATGAAGGGGCGCGAGGCGGGCAGCCCCGAATTCGATATCGCCGCGCAATATGTCGCGGCGCAATTCTATGCCGTCGGCCTGCGCCCCGCCGGCGATGCGGGCGGCTATCTGCAGACGGTGCCGCTCGTCGTCTACAAGGCGGCGGACGAGGGGACGATGGCGTGGACCGCATCCGGCGGCAAAGCGCAGCCTTTGGTCTTCGGCACGGACTATATTCCCGCCGCCAATCCGGCGCGTGCCGAGACGCAGGTGGCCGCGCCCGTCGTCTTCGCCGGCCGCGGCATCGTCGCGCCGCAATATGGCGTCGACGATTATGCCGGCATCGACGCGCGCGGCCGGATCGTCGCGATCTTCGCCGGCGCGCCGGGCACGTTCGCGGGCGAGGAACGCGCCTATTTCGCCGCCGCCGCGACCAAGGCGCAGATCGCCGCGGCGCATGGCGCCATCGGCATCGTCATGCTCGAATCGCCGCGCCCCGCCGCGCGCCAGCGGCCGTTCTCGGCGAGCGGCTACGCCAATCCACGCACCACCTGGGCGACGCCGGCGGGCACCGGCACCAGCCCCGCACCGACCACGCCGGTGCTCGGCACGCTCAGCCAGGCCGGCGCGACGAAGCTCTTCGGCAGCGTTGCGTGGAGCAAGATCGCCGCGCAGGCCAAAGCGGACAAACCCGCTTATACGCCGCTGTCGCTGTCCGGCACGCTGTCGGCGACGACGCACACCGCCTTCACCCCGGGCGCGAGCAGCAACGTCATTGGCGTCGTGCCCGGCGCCGATCCGGTGCTCGCGAAGGAGGTGGTGATCCTCTCGGCGCATCTCGACCATATCGGCGTCAGCGCGGGCGGGGAGGGCGACCGGATCAACAACGGTGCGCTCGACAATGCGATCGGCATCGCCAGCCTGATCGAGGAAGCCAGACGCTTCACCGCCAGCGGCAAGCCGCCGCGCCGCACCGTGATGTTCCTCGCGGTGACCGGCGAGGAGAAGGGGCTGATCGGGTCGAGCTATTTCGTCGATCACCCGACCGTGCCGCTCGCCGACATCGTTGCCGACGTCAATCTCGACATGCCGGTGCTGCTCTACCGGTTCGAGGACATGATCGCCTTCGGCGCGCAGCGCTCGACGCTCGGCCCGATCGTGGCGCGGGCGGTGGGCGCGGTCGGCGTCGGCCTGTCGCCCGATCCGATGCCCGAACAGGGCTTCTTCACCCGCTCGGACCATTTCAACTTCGTCCGCAAGGGCATCCCCTCGGTCTTCCTGTGGCCGGGGATCAAGGGCGCGGGCAAGGCGCCGTTCGAGGATTTCCTCGCCAACCGCTACCACCGCCCCGGCGACGACCTGACCCAGCCGATCCTGTGGGACCAGGGCGTGCGCTTCGTTGCGACCAATTACGCGATCGCCCGCGAGATCGCCGACGGCGACGCGCGGCCGGTGTGGAACAAGGGCGATTATTTCGGCACCACCTACAAGGGGCCGATGGCACGGTAGGGTCCGAGCCGGTCGAAGGACGGCTTTCGGCAAACGGGGCTTCGCCAAGCCCGGCCCGAACGATAGGATAGGCCATGCTCCTGATCTTCGGCCTCGGTTACACCGCCGCGCGCATCGCCGCCGCCTGGCCCGGCGCGACGCTGGGCACGACGCGCGACGGCCGCGACGGCAGTCTGCGCTTCGCCGACGCGGCGGCGGTGCGGCCGGCGATCGCCGCGGCGACGCACATCCTGTCCTCGGTGCCGCCGGAGGGCGAGCACGACCCGGTGCTCGCCCGCTATGGCGATGCGCTCGACGGCCGCCGGCTATTCTATCTCTCCTCGACCGGCGTCTACGGCGACGCCGCCGGCGCCTGGGTCGACGAGAGCGCGCCGACCGGCTCCGGCCGCCGCGCCGCCCGCGCCGCCGCCGACGCCGCATGGCTGGCCCGCGGCGCGCGCGTCTTCCGCCTGCCCGGCATCTACGGTCCCGGCCGCTCGCCGCTCGACCGCGTCGCCGCGGGCAAGGCGCATCGCATCGGCCTGCCCGATCAGCTGTTCAGCCGCGTCCATGTCGACGATATCGTCGGCGGCGTGCTCGCCGCGCGCGACGCCCCCGCCGGCGCGTACAATCTCGCCGACGACCGGCCCTGTTCGCAGGACGAGGTCGTCGCCTTCGCCGCGCATCTGCTCGGCCTGCCGCCGCCGCCGGTGGTGGCGCTGGAGACGCTGAGCCCGATGGCGCGCGGCTTCTATGCCGAGAACCGCCGCGTCGCCAACGGCAAGGCGAAGCGCATCCTCGGCTGGCGTCCCGCCTATCGCGATTACCGGTTCGGCCTGCGCGCCCTCAACGCGATGACCAGCCCGACCCCGGTCAGCGCCGCCCCCGCCGCGGCGAGCGGCGACCAACGATAGCCCTCGAACAGCGTTGACAGCAGCATCGCGATCACCGGCACGATGACGCTCGAATAGGCCGCCTTGGCCGGCCCGATCACCCGCAGCACCCGGTAATAGAGCGGGAAGGCGACCGCCGAGCCGAACAGCCCGAGATAGACGATCCCCGCCCAGTAAGCGGCGCGCGTTTCGATCACCGGCGGCCCGGTCAGCCACCAGGCGACCAGTCCGTCGACGCCCGCGCCGATCAGCATCGACACCGCCAGCGTCGCCATCATCGGATAGCGTTTCGCGGTCGGCGTCGCCTGCAGCACGTTCGCCATCGACGCGGCGAGGATCGCGACGCCGGTGAAACCGATCCCGGCCAGCGTCGCCGCGGTCCCCGCCGGGCCGCTGCGCGCCTCGTGCAGGAACAGCAAGGCGATCCCCGCCATCGCCACCGCCGATCCCGCGATCAGCTGCCCGCCCATCCGCTGGCCGAGCAGGAGGCGCGCGAACAGCGCATTGGGCACCAGCAGGATCGCGAACACCACCGCGACGAGGCCCGAGGTGATATGATGTTCGGCGCGATAGACGAAGTTGAAGTTGAGGCAGAATTGCAGCACGCCGACCGCCGCGGCGAACGCCCAGCCGCGGCCGTCGAGCGCGAACCGTTCGCCCTTGACCCGGGCGACGATCGTCATCGCGATACCCGCGACGAGGAAGCGATAGGTCACCGACCAGCTCGGCGGCACCACGCCCAGTTGGTCGCGGATCACCAGCCAGGTCGATCCCCAGATCAGCGTCACCAGTGCGAAGGGGACGAGGATCGCCGCCCGCGTCGACCGGGGTGCGGCGGCCTCGCTCACAACTCCCCGATCGCCGCCGCGAGCCGCGCCACCTGATCGGCCGGGCTGTCCCACGCCGTCACCAGCCGGATCTCGCCCGCCGCCCAGTCATAGAAATCGAAACCCTGCGCACGCAATGCCGCCGCCTCTGCGGGCGTCGCCTGCAGGAAGACCTCGTTCGCCTCGACCGGATGGACCAGCCGCGCCCCCGCCGCCGCCGCCAGCTCCGCCGCGCGCGCATTGGCGGCGCGGGCGTTGTCGAGCCACAGATCGTCCTCGAGCATCGCCAGCACCTGCGCGGCGAGATAGCGGCCCTTGGAGAACAGCAGCCCGGCGCGCTTGCGCCGGTACAGCGTCGCCCCGGCAAGCGCGGGCTTGAAGAAGACGAGCAATTCGGCGCTCATCGCGCCGTTCTTGACGAAGCCGAAGCTCAGCGCGTCGACCCCCGCCTGCCACGTCACCGCCGCGGGCGAACACCCCAGCGTCGCCACCGCATTGGCGAAGCGCGCGCCATCCATATGCAGCCCCAGCCCGCGCGTCCGCGCCAGCGCCCCGATCGTGGCGACCTCGTCGGGCGTGTAGACGCGGCCATATTCGGTCGCATTGGTGATCGAGATCGCGTGCGGCTGGACGCGATGCACGTCGTTGGCGATCGCGTCGATCACCGTGGCGATCGTGCCGGGGGTCAGCTTCGCGCCCTCGCCGTCGGCGAGATAGAGTTTGGCGCCATGGGTGTAGAATTCCGGCGCGCCGCCCTCGTCGTTCTGGATATGCGCGTCGCGATGGCACACCACCGCACCGTGCGGCGGGCACAAGGCGGCGAGCGCGAGGCAGTTCGCCGCGGTTCCGGTCGGCACCCACAAGGCGGTCACCTCGGTGCCGAACAGATCGGACAGCCGCCCGTCGAGCGCCTGCGACCGCGCGTCGCCGTCATACGCGGTGTCGAGTATATTGGCCTGCATCAGCGCGGCCATCACCTTGGGATGCACCGGCGCGGCATTGTCTGAGAAGAAGCGCATGCCGAAAACCTTGCGGCGCGCGGCGGGCACCGTCAACCGGCGTTGGCGGGCGAATGGCCGCCGCTCCGACCGACACGTCGAAGGAACCCCACCCGTGCTCCTGCGAACGCAGGAGCCCAGGAGTCCGGAACGCTATAGCCCGTTGTCCTGCCTGGCCCTGGGCTCCTGCTTCCGCAGGAGCACGGGTAGGTTCGCGGACTTCCCCGACGAAGGCCGAGATGGCGGGGGACCGCCCCCCCCCAAATCACCCCAGCCGCTCGGTCAGCACGATCTCGCCCTCGACCTCGATATCCTCGTCGCCATCGAGATCGGCGTCCTCGGGCATGTCGAATTCCGCGCTCCAGTCGTACACCTTAGCCGCGCCGCCCTCGATCCACACGCGCACCGCGCCGCTGGTGATCTCGCCGCCCATCGCGCCGACGAAATCGGTGACCAGCGCATCGGCGGCGCTTTCGTGATCGGTCACGCCGGGGATGCTCGCCGCCTCGACCTCTTCGTCCAACTCGATGATCTGCGCCCAGAATCGTTTTGCCATCGTCTGCTTCCTTGCTGCGGGGGGCGGTCTTGCCAGATCGGCGGGCGAAAGGCTCGCCCCTAATGCCGCACGTAGAACAGGTGCGAGCGCACCCGCCCGACCTTGACCAGCGTATCGCGCCAATAGGGCACCATCCAGTCGGTATGGTAATGCGTCGCCCGCCCGACCGCGGCGAAGACATAGCCGCCGAGCGCCCGCCGCGCCGCGCGCCGTGCCGCGCCCCAGCCGAGATGCACCGGCCGCCGGGCGAACGATCCGTCGCAGGTGAACGAGAATTGGCAGCCCGTCGTCCGGTCCGATCCCTGATAGACGACGCCGCAGATCGTCTTGGGGAAACCCGGCGCGCGCACCCGGTTGAGGATCACCTGGATCACCGCCTGCTGCCCGCGGCGGTCGTCGCCGGCTTCGTAGAGCGCGGCGGTGGCGAGGCATTCCGCCGCCTGCTCGCGCGCCGCCGGGCCGCCTGGGAAGCGATAGGGCAGCGCGCGCAGCCGCCGCTTCGTCTCGATCGGCACCGCGGCGTTCGACGCGCGCGCCTCGTCCATCGTCAACGGCTTGGCGACCTGCGCCGCCGGCGGCAGCGCGAACCGCCACGGCCCGACCGACCCCGCCACCACGATCACCACCGCGACGACGCCGAGCAGCAGCAACCACCGCTCGGACGCGAGATCGTGTGCCTTGCGCCGCCCGCGCGGCCGGGAAGAGGTGCGTCGCTGCGCCATGACGCGACCGTCTAGCCGAGGCGGCCGCCGATGCCAGCCCGCCTGCGGTCCGGAACCGCGCCGCACGCACCCATAGTCCGGCGACATCGCGGGGGCGCTGGCCGGATCGGACGGCTTACGGAGAGGGCGAAGAGAAGATTTGTTCGCGCAGAGGCGTAGAGGCGCAGAGGGGTTCCCGCCTCGACCCCAGTGCTCCCGCGCAGGCGGGAGCCCAGGAGTCCCGAACGCGATCGGACGTTGCTCTGCTTGACCCTGGGTTCCCGCGTTCGCGGGAACACTGGATTGCTCCAGCGCCCGCAGATATCCCAAGAAGTAGAACGGGATCGCGCGAAGACGCGAAGACGCGAAGATGTTGCGTTCACCGCGGTCGCGGCCCTTTCCTTCAGGCGATTGCAAAGACAGGACCACGCAGCCCCACGCGATACATCTCCGCGCCTCCGCGCCTCTGCGCGAACAATCGTCCACGCCGAATCAACGCCCCTCCAGATGGCAGGGTCACCGCTTAAAGCGGCGGCAGCGAGGTTCGATCGGCTTCCCCCTCCAATCCGTCACCACGGACTGGTTCCGGGGTGACGGCGGAAACTTGGTGTGCGCCGGGCGAACGCAACCGCGCCTAGACGACCGGCCTGCACCCCGGCGCGACCATTCCCCATCGCGACGATCCTCCGTTCGACCCCAGTGCTCCCGCGCAGGCGGGAGTCCAGGAGTCCCGAACGCGATCGGACGTCGCTCTGCTTGACCCTGGGTTCCCGCGTTCGCGGGAACACTGGAGATTGTCCCAGTGCCCGCAGAAATCAGACAAAAAGAACGGGATCACGCGAAGACGCGAAGACGCGAAGATGTTGCGCTCACCGCGGTCGCGGCCCTTTCCCTCAGGCGATTGCGAAGACAGGACCACGCCGCCCCACGCGATACACCTCCGCGCCTCCGCGCCTCTGCGCGAACAAATCTTCTATGCCGATCCTCGCAAGGGCATAGGCCGGCGCTGACGGGAACGACATCCGGCACCGCGACGATGCGCGTAAAAGGGAGAAATCACGCCAAGACGCGAAGGCGTGCCGCACGACGTGGCCTGCTCCTGTCATCGCAACCGCATGATGGACAGGGCGACTATCGCGGCAAGCGCAACACCTTCGCGTCTTCGCGTCTTCGCGCGAACATATCTCTCGTCGCTACCCGTCCCGTGGCAGCTGGATACCGATCCGCCCTATTCCTCCTCCCCTTCGTCGCCGCCCCGTCGATCGCGCGGCGGCGGCGCGTCCGGCGGGACCGGCGCGCGGTCGCGGCCCGGCGCGATGCTGATGCTGCCGTCGCGGCCCATCTTCATCTGCATGCCGAAACCGTCGATCGTCCCCTCTGGCGCCGCGATATCGCCCGTCGGATCGTCGAGCGCCTCCTCGGGGCCGACGACCGCCTCGGGGTCCATCGCATTCTCCTCGATTACCACCGGCGCGACGACCGGCGCGATGTTGAGCGCGGAGACCATGAACTGGCGCCACAATTGCGCGGGGATGCCGCCGCCGTGCAGCCCGGCATTGGGCGAGCTGTCGTCGTTGCCGACCCACACGCCGACCACCAGATCGCCGGCGAAGCCGATGAACCACGCATCGCGGCTGTTCTGCGACGTCCCCGTCTTGCCGTAGGCGGGCAGCGTCAGCACCGCGGCGCGCCCCGTCCCGCGCAGCGACGAACCGAGCAGGTCGAGCATATGGTCGCGGATCCCGTCGGGCATCGTACGCGGCCCGCCGGTCAGCGACTGATACCAGCTCTTGCTCGCGCCGCTGTCTTCCAGCCCGCGCGGATGGACCGGATATTTGCCGTTGGCGACCGCCGCATAGGCCGCGGTCAGTTCGAGCAGCGACACTTCCGCGGTGCCGAGCCCGATCGTCGCCTCGTTGGGGATCGGCGTCGAGATGCCGAGGTCGCGCGCCGCCTTGATGACGTTGCGCACGCCGACCTCCTGCGTCAGCCGCGCCGCGACGACGTTGCTCGACCGGGCGAAGGCGCGGCGCAACGTGATCGGCCCGAGATAACGGTTGTCGTCGTTCTTCGGCTTCCAGCCGGCGATCTCGACGCGGCTGTCGTCGGCCATCGTGTCCGGCGTCATGCCGGCGCGCATCGCGGCGAGATAGACGAACAATTTGAACGTCGAGCCGGGCTGGCGGCGTGCCTGGGTCGCGCGGTTGAACGGGCTCTTGGCGTAATCCTTGCCGCCGACCATCGCGACGACGCGGCCGTCGCGGCGCATCGCCACGATCGCGACCTGCGCCTGCCGCAGCCCCGCCTGCCGCACGACGCGCTCGGCGGTATTCTGGAGCCGGCGGTCGAGCGTGGTCTTCACCGTCGCCTCGGTCTTGATCTCGCCCGCCTGGTCGCGCGCGTCGGGCAGCACCCAGTCGGCGAAATAGGTGCCGCTGGGCAATTGCGTCGGGCGGCTCGCCAGCACGCGCTGCGGCTCGACCTCGGCGGCCTCGGCCTTGGTGATGAAGCCCGCCTCGGCCATCGCGCGCACCACCAGCATCTCGCGCTTGCGCGCGCCCTCCAGATTGCTGGTCGGCGCCAGCCGCGACGGCGCCTTGACCAGCCCGGCGAGCATCGCCGCCTGGCCGACGTTCATCTTCTCGGGCTCGCGGCCGAAATAATGTTTCGACGCGGCGCGCAGGCCATAGACGTTGTCGCCGAAATAGACGTTCGACAGATAGCGCGACAGGATTTCGTCCTTGCTCAGCCATGCCTCGAGCCAGAAGGAGATCATGACCTCGCGGATCTTGCGCGCGGCGGTGCGGTCCGAATCGAGGAAGGCGTTCTTGGCGAGCTGCTGCGTGATCGTGCTGCCGCCCTCGCGCACCCCGCCCGAGCCGACATTGTGGACGAAGGCGCGCAGGATACCGCGCGGGTCGATCCCCCAATGCGAGCGGAAGCGGCGGTCCTCGATCGCCAGGAACGCATTGGTGACGTGCGCGGGCAGCTTGGCCGCGTCGACCGGCGCGCCGATGATCGCGCCGCGCCGCGCGATCGGCGTGCCGTCGTCGGCGGTCAGCGTGATCGACGGCGGCGTCGGCGGCTTGAGCGAGCGGCTCAGCGGCGCGGTGACCGCGAGCCAGCCGATCGCGATCACCAGCAGGATGATCCCCACGCCGATGCCGCGCACGATCCAGCGACCGATGTTGCGCGGGGTGCGCGGCGACGGCGGCAGGTCGCCGCCGGCCGGATCGTCGCGGTCGATGAAGTCGTCGAAGCGGCCGCCCAGGCGGTGGTCGCGCGGCGTCTCGTCGTCCAGCTCGTAACGCCGGCCGATGGAGTTGCGGCGATTGGTATCGACGGGTTCGTGACGCATCGGCTCGTCCCAGCGGTCAGCCATGAGGTGTATTACAATCCTAAAACAGCTGAGGCAAGGGCACGCGTCTATGCGTGAGGTTAGCGAAGTTTACCTTGGCTGGCGCCGTCCGTCGAGCCGCGCTATCGCAGGCGTCATGGCAGTCGATCCCGCTTCTCCCCCTCTCGTCGTCGGCATCGGCGGCACCATCGGCGGCATCTCGTCGACCGAGCGCGCGCTGCGCATCGCGCTCGACGCCGCCGAGCGCGAGGGCTTCCGTACGCGGATGTTCGGCGGCGCCGACATGGCCCGCCTGCCGCTCTACGACCCGCGCGCGACCAACCGTACCGCCGACGAGGAGGCGTTCGTCGACGCCGTGCGCCAGGCCTCGGCGGTGATCATCGCCAGCCCCGGCTATCACGGCAGCATCTCGGGCGTGGTCAAGAACGCGCTCGACCTGCTCGAGGAGACGGCGAAGGACGCGCGCCCCTATCTCGCCGACATGCCGGTCGGGCTGATCGCGACGGCCTATGGCTGGCAGGCGACGGGCTCGACGATCGCGGCGCTGCGCTCGATCGTCCACGCGCTGCGCGGCTGGCCGACCCCCTTCGCCGCGGCGATCAACACGCAGATCACCAAGTTCGATGCCGACGGCGGCGCGAGCGACCCCGCGGTGGTCGAGCAGCTCGGCATCGTCGGCCGGCAGGTCGCGCGCTTCGCCCCGCTCGCGGTCGCATAACGCCCCGCGGGCCGGGGATCAGGCGAAGACCGGTTCGGCCGCCACCGTCTCCGCCAGCAGCCCCTGCCGCTTGGCGACGATCGCCGGAATCAGCGCCTGCCCCGCGACGTTGACCGCGGTCCGGCCCATGTCGAGGATCGGGTCGATCGCCAGCAATAGCCCGGCGCCCTCCAGCGGCAAGCCGAGCGTCGACAAGGTCAGCGTCAGCATCACCAGCGCGCCGGTCAGCCCCGCGGTCGCCGCCGAGCCGAGCACCGAAACGAGCACGATCAGCAGATAGTCCGCGCCGTGCAGCGGGATATTGTAATATTGCGCGACGAACAGCGCCGCAACCGCGGGATAGATGGCGGCGCAGCCGTCCATCTTGGTCGTCGCCGCGAACGGCACCGCGAAGGCGGCATAGCTGCGCGACACGCCGAGCCGCTCGACCACCTGTTCGGTGACGGGCAGCGTCGCGATCGACGAGCGCGAGACGAAGCCCAATTGGATCGCCGGCCAGGCGGTGGCAAAGAAGCGCTTCGGGCTCATGCCGTTGGCGAGCAGCAGCAGCGGATAGACGACGAACAGCACGAGGCCGAGGCCGATATAGATGGCGACCGCGAAGGTGCCGAGCGCCGACAGCGACTGCCAGCCGTAGCGGACGATCGCGCTGCCGAGCAAAGCGCCGGTGCCGATCGGGGTGAGGCGGACGACCCAGCGCAGGATGCGGCGGAAGATCGCCAGCGCCGAGGCGTTGAAGGCGAGGAACGGCGCGCCGGCCTCACCCGTCCGCACCGCGGCGACGCCGATCGCGATGGCGACGACGATCAGCTGGAGGACGTTGAACGACAGGCCGGTCTTCGCCGTGCCGTCGGTCAATTTGGTCGAGGCTTCGAGGCCGAGGATGTTGGCCGGCACCAGCCCGCGCAGGAAGTCGAGCCACGAGCCCGCGGTATCGGGGCGCACCGCGGCGGCGGCGCTGACCCCGGCATGCGCGCCGGGTTGCAGCAATGTGCCGAGCGTCAGCCCGATCGACACCGCGATCAATGCGGAAAGGCCGAACCAGAGGAAGGTGCCGGCGACGAGCTTCGCGGCATTGTTGAGGTCGCGCAGCGCGGCGATCGAGGCGACGATCGCGGTGAAGACGAGCGGGACGACCAGCGCCTTCAGCAATTGCACGAAAATGTCGCCGACGATCTTCAGCCCCTCGGCGAGACCGGGCAGCGCGTAGCTGCGCGCGACGAAGCCGAGCGCGAGCCCGACCGCCATGCCGATGAAGACCTGCACGCCGAAGGGCGGGCGGGTCACTGTGCGAAGGTCCTGATCATCGCGGCAATGTAGGGAGCGGGGGGTGCCGGTGCGACGAAAGAAATGGTGGAGGTGGGTAAAGGTGGGGTCGGGGCGGGAGCCTCACGATTGCGCGCGTCGTCTAGTTGCCACCCTGTCCGTTTCCGCCTCACCCGTATAAAGCCCCCGCGCATGACCCATGGAACGGAAATCGACCGGCGCTGGCTGACCGAGGCGGTGCGGCGGATCGAGGCGGATTACAATCGCTCGGCGGATACCCATCTGATCCGCCTCGAACTGCCGCGCTTTCCCGGCATCACGCTGTATCTCAAGGACGAAAGCTCGCACCCGACGGGCAGCCTCAAGCATCGGCTGGCGCGTTCGCTGTTCCTCTACGCTTTGTGCAACGCGTGGATCGGGCCGCGCACCACGGTGATTGAGGCGTCGTCGGGGTCGACCGCAGTGTCGGAAGCCTATTTCGCGCGGATGCTCGGGCTGCGCTTCATCGCGGTGGTGCCGGCGCAGACCGCCGCGCCCAAGCTCGACGCGATCCGCTTCTACGGCGGCGAGATCCATGCGGTCGACGATCCGCGCACCGTCTATGCCGCCGCGCAGCGGCTCGCCGCGGAAACCGGTGGCCATTATATGGACCAGTTCACCTATGCCGAGCGCGCGACCGACTGGCGCGGCAACAACAATATCGCCGAGAGCATCTTCGCGCAGATGGCGGAAGAGGAATATCCGGTGCCGCGCTGGGTGGTGTGCGGTGCCGGCACCGGCGGCACCTCGGCCACCATCGGCCGCTTCATCCGCTATCAGCGCCATGCGACCCGGTTATGCGTCGCCGATCCGGTGCATTCGGTGTTCCACCGCCATTTCGCCGATCCGGGCGTCGTCGCGCTACCCGATGGTTGTGCGTCGCGCGTCGAGGGGATCGGTCGGCCACGGCTCGAGCCGAGCTTCATCCCCTCGGTGATCGACCGGATGATCGCGGTCGAGGATGCCGCCAGCCTCGGCGCGATGCGTGCGCTGTCGGAAACGCTCGGGCGATCGGTCGGCGGCTCGACCGGGACCAATCTCCACGCCTGTGCGCAGCTCGTCGCCGAGATGGCCGCGGCGGGCGAGCAGGGCAGCATCGTCACCCTGCTCTGCGACGGCGGCGACCGCTACGCCTGCACCTATTATGACGACGCCTGGTGCGCGACGCATGGCGTCGCCTGGAACGACGCGGCGGTGGCGATGCGTGGCTTCCTCGGCACGGGCTGACGGCGCGGCGGCAGCACCGGCGGCGCGAGCATCAGCCGATGCCCGAGCCGGTCGTAGAAGCGGCAGACGTCGATGATCTCGGTACGACCGGGCGCGAGCCGCGTCCCCAGCGGGTAACGGCGTAGTTCGTCACCCACGTCGGCGCGCCAGCCGGCGGTCATCATGCTGCCGCCGGCGACGTCGGGGCGGCGCACGACGCCGTTGCAATGGATCAGGCAGGCGCTGGAACGGCCGAGCGCGAGCAGGCGCGCCCGGTCCGCACCGGAAGCAAGCGGATGGACGCCATAGTCGCGCAATTTGTTGGCAGTATTGCGCTGCTCCTCGCGCACGACATGGCCCGCCGACGCACCGAGTTCATCGAGCAGGCCGTGGAGGAACCGATCGAGTTCGCGCAGGCAATTGGCGACGAAGCGCGCGCGGGTGCGGGCATGCGGGCCCTGCGGCCAGCCGTCGGCGATCACCGGACGCTCGGCGAGCGCGGCGAGGAAGGTCGCGCCGCGGGTCAAGGTGTCGTGCGCCGCCGCTGCCCCCCGCAGCGGCGTGACGCGAGTGTGGATCACGCCTCGCTGTGGACCGGATCGGACTCGGCATCCTCGGATGCGGCGAGGGTGCTGGCGGCGCGGGTAGCGGCGGCGCGCTGGTCGCGCATCGCCTCGGTCCGCTCGGCGCGCGCGGCCATCGCTTCCCACGAACGCGCGGCGCGCTCGCAGCGGTCGCGGACGTTGTCCAGATTGGCCTCGGACGCGTTGCTGCGCTCCTGATCGGCCTGCTTGCGGAAGAATGTGGCGTCGCTGGACATCGGGCACCTCGTCAGCGGTAGGAAGAGAGGCAGGGAAGGGCGAACGGCGCGGTCGGCACCGGCGCGTCACGTCGATATGCGACTATACGGACACCATAGATGGGCGCGAACCGCGCGATAAGCAAGTGACGCCGCCGCCGCGGTCCGATCGGACCGCGGCGGCGATGTGTCTTCCCCACAAGGGGGGAGCGGCAGGTCGAAGAACGCCGACCTGCCGCAGACACTCAGCGCAGGCGGCGGCGGGTGGCCGCCGTCGCGCCGAACCCGGCCGCACCGGCGCCGACCAGCAGCGCGAGCACGATGATGAACGAGGTACCGGCAGCGGCACCGGCGGCGGTGTCGGTCGCCGACTTGGCGGTCGCCACGGCCTTGTCCTTGGTCTTGACGAAGTCCGCCTTGGCGCGCGTCACCTGGGCCTGCGCCTCGGGACGGCTGATCTTGCGCTGCGCGGCGACGATGTCGACGACGCGGGCTTCGGCCTGTGCGCCGCCGGTGCCGCCACGGGCCATCGCGGGCAGCTGCTTGGCGATTTCCTTCTGCGCCTGTTCCGGCGTCATCTGCGCCGGATCGGCGGGGGCGGCGGACAGATAGGCGGCGGCCTCCTGACGCACGTCGCCCTCGTCGACGCCGGCGACCTCCGCGGCGCGCGGTGCGACCGCACCGACGCCCGAACCGGCGGCGCCGGCGACCGCACCGACGGTGCGGAACGCGCCGCCGATGATCCCGCCGACCGCCGAGGTCAACAGGTACAGCGTCAGGATCAGCGTCACGCCCCAAACCACCATGCCGTGGACGAGCGCATCGAAGCGATCGGTCGCGCCACCGACGCGCGCCGCGGCATAGCCGCCCGCGCCGAGCGCGACGATCGTGGTGATCAGCCAATAGATGCCGGCACCGATGCCGAAGCCGGCGGCGCCGGGCGTCGTCCCCTCGACCGGATCGACCATCGTCAGCCCGATCCCGGTGCCGAGGATGCCGAGCACCAGCTGGATCGCCACCGCGATCACCACGCCGGCGAAGATCGCGCCCCAGGACAGCCGCTTCGGCCCACGCAGGATCGCATTCTCTTCTGCCGGCGTCATTCCGGTCGTCGTTATCGTCGCCATAGTCACTCCTGTTGTCGTCTGTCGTTATCGGTCGTCGGATGGGCGGCCGGCCGGGCCGGTCGCGTCCGCTTTCCGTTCTGCGCGCCCCTTGCGCACCTCGGCATCGTCGCCGAGCAACTTGCCGATCGTCTCCCGCGCGGCGCCCTTGGCCGCGCGCGTCGCCGGATCGGCAGGTATCTTCTTGGTCATGCGGCACCTCGCTGCGCCGTGCCGCGCGCGATCGACCGCAGCGCGATCGCGCCGTCGTCGAAGCCGCGCGCCCGCGCCCAGGCTGCCGCCGCGGTCCGGCGGTTGACGCCGATCTTGGCGTAGATCCGCGCGACATGGTTGCGCACGGTGTTGCCCGAGACGTCGAGCGCCCGCGCGATGCTCTTGTCGTCGAGCCCGCGGCAGATCAGCGCCAGCACCTCGCGCTCGCGTGCGGTGAGCGCATCGAGCCCGGGGCCGTCGGCATCCGGCTGCGGCGCGCGCAGCCGTGCGAGCTTGTCCATGATCGAGCGGCTGAACCAGCTCGTGTCCTTCATCACCGCCTCGATCGCCTCGACCAGTTCGAGTTCGGTCGCCTTGCGCTGGGTGATGTCCTGGAACGCCCATAGCAGGCAGCTGGCGTTGCCGATGGTGATCGTCTCGGTCGAGACGACGCAGTCGATCGCGCCGCCGTCGCGCACCGCGATGCGCGCCTCGTGGCTGCGCAGGTCGCCGCCATCCGCGATCGCCGCCTCGACGTCGCCGCGCACCGTATCGTCCGCCCACAGGCCGAGGTCGGCGAGCGAGCGGCCGACGATCGCGTCGGCGGCATAGCCGGTCAGCGCGGTGAAGCTGGCGTTGACCTCGCACAGCACATGGCCGTCGCGCGCGCCGATCGCCATCGGCACCGGCGCCAGCTGGAAGGTGCGTGTGAATCGCTCCTCGCTGTGACGCAGCGCCGATTCCGCCTGCCGCCGCGGTTCGAGGTCGGCGAAGGTGAACAGCATGCAGGGTCGTTCGTCGAGATCGATCGGCTGGCCCGCGACGATGACCAATTTGGTGCCGCCGTCGGGCAGCGCCAGCTCGGCCTCCATCTGCGGGATCGTCCGTCCCTCGGCGAGTCGCTGCTTGGCGAGATCGCGCTGGTCGGCGCCGTGCAGCACGTCGATGTCGTAGACGGTCTTCCCCAGCACCGCGTCGCGATCCTGCCCGGTCATCTCCAGAAAGCCCTGGTTGACCTTGACGAAGCGCAGGTCGGCGAGGCGGCAGATCACCGCCGGCGCCGGATTGGCGTTGAACGACTGCTCGAACCGGTCCTCCGCCTCGTAGCGCGCGGTGACATCCTGGACGATCAGCACGACGCAGGTCGGCACGTCCTCGTCGGCATCGTTGAGCACCAGGCTGCGCACCTGATGCACCCAGCGCGGGTCTTCCTCGCCGGCGACGGTCACCTCGACCACCACTTCCGAGAAGGAATCGCCGGCCGCCACCCGCTCGATCGGATAATCGTCCGCCGCGAGCCGGTGGTTGTTGCGATAGCGCAGCTGGAAGCGCGCGCGATAATCGTCGACCGTCGCGCCGAGCTGATCGAGCCGTTCGACGCCGTGCATCGCCAGCGCGGCATCGTTCGCCCAGAGCAGGCTCTGATCGGGATCGATCAGGATCACGCCTTCGTCGAGACCGGCGATGATCTGGCGCAGGTGGCGCAGATCATTGGTCTCGCGCAGGCTCTTGGGCGACGTGGACATCGACACGCGCCGCGATCAGTCGCGCTGGCCGTGGATCAGCCAGGCGAGCGCATAGCCGCCCGCGGCCGCGGCGACGGCGGCCCACAGCACCGGCTGCTCGTCCAGGCTGCGCGCGACGACCCGCTTGCCGTGGCGCGCCGCCTCGGCGGCACGATCGGCGGCGTCGGTCACCGCCTCGCGGCCCTTGGCGGCGAGATGCGGCGCGGCATCGATCGCGTCCTCGGCGACCGACTGGGCGCGGCCGTAGAGGTTCTCCGCCGCACCGGCGACCTGATCGACGATCCCGTCGACCTGCCAGTCGCGGCTGTCGACCGCATCGCCGACGACCGTCTCGACCTTGCCGCCGACGTAGCGGGCGCCGCCATGCCATTCGTGCGTGTTCATCTCGATCTCCATGAAGAGCAATGCCCGACCCGCGCGGAAGGCGGACGGCCGACCGCGATCCGCTGCCCAAGGGCATCGGACCGGCCGAACGGATCAGGGCGAGTTGGGGAAGTCTCGCGAACGGTCGCGTGTGTATGACCGTTCTGGACATACAAACCTACGTTAGCCCAGTTGGTTCCTGGTAGCTTTGTGGGGGGTCGCTGATCGTCTTATACCCCCGATCGGGCCGCATCCGGCCGCCCAACCGACGCCGGCGCGGGTGGCGCCACCCGGCAGATATTTCGCATCGCAACATAAATGCGGTCGATCTGTCATGCATCCGAAACGAACGCATCGCACCGCGCAGCCATGTTTCGTTACGAAACGGGGGGCTCCGTCATGTCATTCACCACTTCCGCCATTGCGGCGCGGCTGCTCGCCGCGACCGCCGTCTGCTCCACCTTGATCGCGACGCCGGCGTTCGCCGCGGACGATCCCAAGAGCGTCGTCGCCGCCGACAAGACCCCGGAGGACGCGCCCGACCAGCTCACCGATATCGTCGTCACCGCCGAGAAGCGGCCGCAGAGCGCGCAGAAGACGCCGATCTCGATCAGCGTGCTGAGCGGCGACGATCTCGCCAACCGCCATGTCGTGTCGCTCGTCGATCTCGGCGACGGGTCGATCCCGTCGCTCAAGGTCGCGCCCTTCTACTCACGCAATTCGGCGCTGATCGTCAACATCCGCGGCGTCGGCGTGCTCAGCGACAGCAACCAGCCGGCACGCGACCAGGGCGTCGGCGTCTATATCGACGGCGTGTATCTCGGCCGCGCGCAGGGGCTCGGTACCGCGCTGTTCGACATCGAGAATATCGAGGTGCTCAAGGGCCCGCAGGGCACGTTGTTCGGCCGCAACACCGAAGGTGGCGCGGTCAACATCGTCACCAAGCGGCCGAGCGGCGAATACCATCTCAACACGATCGCCGGCATCGGCAATTATGGCGCCTACAAGGGCGAGGTGCATCTCGACCTGCCCGCGATCCAGGATATTGCGGTCAAGATCGATGCGGTCGTCAGCCACCGCGGCCCGCTGGTGCGCAATCCGCTCACCGGTGCCGACGGCTTCAACGCCTATGACAAGCGTGGCCTGCATTACGAATTGCTGTGGAAGCCGACCGCGGACTTCAGCGCCGATTATTCGTTCGACACCTCCTACGACGCCTCGACCCCGCTCTATCTCCAGTTGCTCGCGCCCGGCACCTACAAGCAGGCGCCGCTCGGCACCGTCCAGCCGCAGCGCGCGCGCGACGCCAACGTCGGCGTCCCGCAGCAGCCCAGCGTCGGCAAGGTCCGCGGCAACCAGCTGACGCTCGCCTATCACCCGGCGTCGGCGCTCACCGTCAAGTCGATCACCGCCTATCGCGCGATGACCCAGACCCAATATGACAACGGCTCCGCCGCCAGCACGCTGTCGGCGTCGACCGCCACCTTCGTCGGCAAGGATTTCGCTGGCAATACCATTCCGCTGCCGTTCGCGCGCTACAGCCTCGCCGATTTCCGCCAGAACCAGTTCAGCCAGGAGGTGCAGCTGATCGGCGACGTGGCGGAGGTGCAGTTCGTCGCCGGCGCGCTCTATTATCAGGAGCATGTCGAGGACAATGCCCGCGCCTTCTACACCAACCAATGCACCACTTCGGCCTGCACCGCCTATACGATCCTGCCGCCCAACTTCCGCACCGACGTGGCGAACTATGCGGCGCTGCCGCTCGATTACACCGCGCAGCGGATCGACCGCGCCAGCTATGTGAAGACCAGCAGCGTCGGCGCCTTCGGCCAGGCGACCTGGACGCCCGCCGCGCTCGACGATCGCCTCCACCTGACCGGTGGCCTGCGCTGGAGCCGCGACGCCAAGCAGGGCACGCTGCTGACGGTCAACGGCAAGCTGCCGGTCGACCGTCGCGGCGTGTCGCGCGAACTGCCGCTCGACGCGCGCTGGTCGCGGGTCGATCCGATGGTCAATCTTGCCGTCGATGCCACCCGCGACGTGCATCTCTACGGCAAATGGAGCACCGGCTATAAATCCGGCGGCGCCAATTCGCGCTCGCAGGAATATGACGCCTTCAATCCGGAAACGGTCTCGGTGTTCGAGATCGGCGCCAAGACCGAATTCTTCGATCGCCACGCCCGCTTCAACATCGCGGCCTATGCCGGCACGTACAAAGACATCCAGATCGACTTCCAGCGCCCCTATGTCGACGGCAAGAACGGCGCGACGACGCGGACGACGATCTCGACGCTCAACGCGCCCGGCACCGGCGGCATCCACGGCGTCGAGGCCGAGCTGACGGTGATGCCGGTGCGCGGGGTGACGCTCCACGGCTCCTACGCGCATACCTATGTCCACATCCCGCCGGCGGTGAATCCCTATCCCAATGCCAAGGGCGATCTGAGCACGCTCGCCGTGCCGATCTACCAGACCTACACGCCGAGCGACTCGGCCAGTGCCGCCGCCGATTTCGAGGTGCCGCTGACCGGTGCGACGCTGCGGGCGCATATCGACGGCAATTACGATTCGGGCTTCTACGCCAATTCCAACGACCCGGTGTATGTCGGCGCGAACAATCCGGGCAACGTCTACCAGCCGAAGGGCGATGCCGCGTTCATCGTCAACACGTCGCTGGCGCTCGCCGATATCGCGATGGGGCAGGGCGACGCGAAGGTGACGCTATCGGTCTGGGCACGCAATCTGTTCGACGAACAGCACGTCTTCTACAAGGCATTGTATGTCACCACCGGCCTGCAGGGCTTCTACAACGAGCCGCGTACGCTGGGCGGCCAGGTGCAGGTGACCTTCTGATGCGCATCATCCCCTCCGCCGTGGCGCTGGCGCTGCTCGCCTTGCTGCCGGGCAGCGCCGTGGTCGCCCTGTCGCAACCGGTCGCGACCGCGGCCACGGCGGCGCACCAACGGCTGCTGCCGTTGCAGGGCGGACGCAACTTCCGCGATCTCGGCGGCTATGCCACCGCTGATGGCCGGCACGTCAAATGGGGGCTGTTGTACCGCTCCGGTTCGATGCACGGGCTTACCGCGGCCGATTACGCTGAATTGCAGCGGCGCGGCCTCCGCGTCGTCTGCGACCTGCGCGACACGCGTGAGCGTGCCGCCGAGCCGGTCGATTGGCCCGCGCAGGGCGCGCCGCTGGTGCTGAGCGACGACTATCTGCTCGACACCCGCGACTTTCTGCCCGCCGGTGCTATGAAGGACTGGACCGCCACCGCCGCGCAAGCGGCGATGACCGCGAGCTATCCCAAAATGCTCGTCCAGTTCCGCAGTCAGTATCGCCGAATGTTCGCCGAGCTGCTCACCGGCCATGCCCCGCTCGCGTTCAACTGCTCGGCGGGCAAGGATCGCACCGGCATCGCCGCCGCCTTGCTGCTCACCGCGCTCGGCGTGCCGCGCGCGACGGTGATCGACGATTATCTGCTGACCAACCGCTACCTTGATGCCGCCAAGCTGCTCGCCAGCCCGGCGCAGGCCGACACGCCCTGGGCGCATCTGCCGCCCAGCGTCGCCGCAGCGCTGGCGGCGGCGGACCGACGTTATATCGAGGCGGCGCTGGCGGTGCTCGACCGGCATCCCGGCGGCGCAACCGGCTGGTTGCGCGATGAGATGGGATTGTCGGCGGCGGACATCGCCCGGCTGCGCACCGCCTATCTGGATTGACCGGGGCGCCAAGGGCGTAAGGAACCGCAGACGCAGGCCAGTCGCTGCCCGTCACCTATACGGGGCAGGCGGCGCGCGTCGGACGGCGGGCGGCGAGCAGCAGCACGAGCGCCGCAGCCGCCATCGCCGCGCCGGCGAGCGACACCGCGGGCAGGCCGAGCCCGGCGTCGATCACCCCGCCGCCGAGCGCCGCGCCGATCGCATTGCCGAGGTTGAACGCCCCGATGTTCATCGCCGAGGCGAGGTTGGGCGCGTCCGCGGCCGCCTGCATCACGCGCATCTGCAACGGCGGCACGATCGCGAAGCTCGCCACGCCCCAGATCAGGATCGCGACGGCGGCGGGAAGCGGCCAGTGCATCAGCCCGGCGAAGGCGACGAGCGTGAGCGTCAGCACCGCGAGCATAATCGTCAGTGCGCGTTCCACCGAGTGATCGGCGAGCCGCCCGCCGAGCGTATTGCCGACCGTCGCGCCAATCCCGAACAACATCAGCATCGCGGTGACATAGCCGGTCGAGCCGTGTGTCACGTCGTGGAGGATGGGCGCGATATAGGTGAAGACGGTGAATACGCCGCTGAAGCCGATCGTGGTCAGCGCCAATGCCAGCAATACCGGACCGCACGCGAGCACGCGCAATTCGGCACGCATGTCGTTCTCCGCCGGAGCGGGCAGCGAGGGGAGCGCGAGCCGCAGCGAGATCATCACGACGACACCGACCCCGGCGATCCCCGCGAAGGCGGCGCGCCAGCCGAGCATCTCCCCCGCCCAGGTGGCGAGTGGAACGCCGCCGATCGTCGCGATCGTCAGACCGGAGAACATCGCCGCGACCGCCCCGGCGCGACGCTCGGGGGGAACGAGCCCGGCGGCGACGACCGAGCCGACGCCGAAGAAGGCGCCATGGTTGAACGAGGTGACGACGCGCGCCACCATGAGCAGCCAATAGCCGCTGGCGAGCGCCGACAATAGGCTACCGAGCGTAAAGATGCCCATCAGCGCGATCAGCAGCGTCCGCCGGTTTACCCGCCCGGTGGTCAGTGTCATCAGCGGCGCACCGATCAAGACGCCCAATGCATAGGCGCTGACCAGCAACCCCGCGGCGGGGATCGTGACGCCGAGATCGTCCGCAATCATCGGCAGCATACCCATCGGCGCGAATTCGGTGACGCCGATACCGAATGCACCCAAAGCGAGCGCGAGGAGAGAGGGGTGGAGCTTCATGGATCGTGTCCCGGTCAAACGAGCGGCGGGTTGAGGCGGGCGAAGCCTTCCTGCTGGCGATAGGGGGTGTGCGGATAGGGCGGCAGCACGTCGCTCGCCGCATCGAGCGCGGCGATCTGCGCCGGGGTCAGCGCCCAGCCGACCGCACCCAGATTGTCGCGCAACTGCGCCTCGTTGCGCGCGCCGATGATGACGGAGGACACGGTCGGACGCTGCAACAGCCAGTTGATCGCGACCTGCGGCACGCTGCGTCCGGTCTCGGCGGCGACCGCCTCCAGCGCGTCGACGACGCGGTAGAGATGCTCGGGCTCGACCGGCGGCGCGAATTGCTCGGTGTCGTGCAGGCGGCTGCCCGCGGGGACCGGGCGGTCGCGGCCGATCCTGCCGGTCAGGCGGCCCCAGCCGAGCGGGCTCCAGACGAGCGCACCGACGCCCTGGTCGCGGCCGAGCGGCATCAGATCGGCCTCATAGGCGCGGCCGATCAGCGAATAATAGACCTGATGCGCGACCAGCCGCGGCCAGCCGTGGCGATCGGCGATTGCCTGCGCCTTCATCAGCTGCCAGCCCGGATAATTGGAGACGCCGGCATAGCGCACCTTGCCCGCCGCGATCAGCGCGTCGAGCGTCGCCATCAGCTCCTCGGTCGGCGTCGAGGCGTCATAAGCGTGGAGCTGGAGCAGATCGATGCGATCGGTGCCGAGCCGCCGCAGCGACGCCTCGACCGCGCGGATCAGCCGCGCGCGCGACACGCCCCAGTCCTGCGGCCCGTCGCCCATCGGCAGGCCGGTCTTGGTCGAGAGCAGCACCGCGTCGCGCCGGCCCTCGATCGCCGCGCCGAGCACCTCCTCCGACGCACCGTCCGAATAGACGTCGGCGGTGTCGAACAAGGTGACGCCGGCGTCGAGGCAGACGTCGATGAGCCGCCGCGCCTCGGCCGTGTCGGTCTGGCCCCAGGCCGAGAAGAGCGGACCCGTGCCGCCGAAGGTGCCGGTGCCGAGCGCCAGCACCGGCACGCGCAATCCCGATCCACCCAATTGCCGGTATTCCATCATCAACCCTTTCCCGGTTCGGCGTCACGTGCATAGATGCGGGGCGGATCGTCAGGGCGGAACCACCCGATCAGGCGAAGGATCTGTGCAATGGAAGCAAAGATAGCAGGCAACGGCGATCGCGCACGCTCGCTCGCCCTGTTCGTCGCGGTCATCGACGGCGGCAGTTTCTCCGCCGCCGCCAGGGGCTTGGATCTGACCCCGTCGGCCGTGGCGCGGGCGATCGACCGGATCGAGGCGCGGCTCGGCGTCCGGTTGCTGCTGCGCTCCACCCGCGGCCTCGCGCTGACTGCGGAGGGGCAGGCCTATCTCCTCGCCGCCCGGCGCATCCTCGCCGACCTCGACGATGCCGAACAGCAGATCGCCGATCAGGGCAGTCCGCGCGGCCGGTTGCGGGTGAGCGCGGCGTTGGCACACGGCCGCCTGTGCGTCGTGCCGCTGCTCGGCGATTTCGCGGCGGCCTATCCGCATATCCTCGTCGATATCGCACTGACCGATACGCTGATCGATGTCGCGGGCGGGCAGGCGGATGTCGCGATCCGCTTCGGCCCGCTCGCCGACAGCGCGCTCACCGCGCGTAAGTTGGGCGAGAGCGGCCGAGTGATCGTCGCCTCGCCCGACTATCTCGCGCGCCACGGCACGCCGACGGTGCCGGAGGATCTGCACGCGCACAATTGCCTCAATTTCAACTTTCGCCGTGCCGAGCCGACCTGGCCCTTCCGTCGCGATGGCCAGGATATCTCGCTCTGCGTCGAAGGCGGCATCGTCGCCAACAACGGTGAGACGCTGGGGCAGCTCGCCACCGCCGGCGTCGGCGTCACCCGCGTCGGCCGGTTCAGCGTCGCCGCCGAGATCGCCGATGGCCGCCTCGTGCCGCTGCTGGAAGCGTATAATCCCGGTGACGTCGAGCTGATCCATGCGGTGTTCGTCGGCGGTGCGCATTTGCCCGCGCGGGTGCGGGTGTTCGTCGATTTCCTCGCCGAGCGGCTCGCCTCGCCCGCGTAACCGCCGCTCCGGCTTGGTTTGGTGCTAAGTCGATGAATTATTTATACCAAATCTGACGCCAATCGATGCATCGCAACGTCATCCGTGCGTTGTTGGCGGATGGACGACCCAGCAACGATCGCCGATCTGCGCCAGCGCCTCGCCCGCGCCGAGGCGGCGCTCGTCGAAAGCGAGGCCCGATTGGCCGCCACGCTCGACAGCGTGCCCGTCGGCGTCGCGATGCTCGACACGGCGGGCCGGATTCTCGTCTCCAACGCGCAATATCAGCGGTTCTGCCCGACCGGGACGATGCCGTCCAACGATCCGGAGCGGCTCTGGCGCTGGCGCGGCTGGGACAAGGATCGCCGGCCGCTCGAACCGACGGATTTCCCCGGTGCCCGCGCGGCGCGTGGCGAATGCGTCGTTCCCGGCCAGGAGCTGCTCTACATTAGCGACGACGGCGAGGACATCTGGGTCCGGGTGGCGACCACGCCGCTGCGCGATGCCGAGGGCCGGATCGTCGGGCAGGCGAGCGTGATCAGCGACATCGACACGCTCAAACGGACATCCGAATCATTGCGCGACGCCGAGCGGCGGCAGACGTTCCTGCTCACCCTCAGCGACGCGATGCAGTCGATCGACGACGCCGCCGGCATCCGCGACCGGGTCACCGCGATGGTCGCGACGTGGCTGGCGGTCGACCGCTGCCGCTGGACCGACGCCAGCGACGAGAAAGGCATCGGGCGCGACCCCGGGGATGCGGCGGCGCTGCACGCCGGCCGGCCGGTCGTCGCGCCCGATGGCGGCGGGGGGCGTGCGCGGATCGTCGTGCCGGTGATGCGCCGCGGCCGGCTGGTCGCGACGCTCGGCGTCGAGGACGACCACTCCCGGACGTGGCAGCCGGCCGAGCTGGCGGTCCTGCACGACGTAGCGGAACGCGCCTGGGTGGCGATCGACCACGCCCGTACCGCCGCCAGCTTCCGCCAACGCGACGCCGAGTTCCGCGAGGTGCAGGCGCGCGCGCAACAATTGATCGACGGTATCGCGACGACGATCTGGGAAACGCCGCCTGACGGCGCGATCGTCACCGACAGTCCGAGCTGGCGCGCCTATACCGGGCAGAGCTACGCCGACTATCGCGGCTTCGGCTGGCTCGACGTGCTGCATCCCGACGATCGCGCCGCCACGATGCAAGTCTGGCTGGAGGCGCTGCGCCGGTGCGAGCCGATCGACCTCGAATATCGGCTGCGCGGGCGCGATGGCGCCTATCGCTGGATGAACGCGCGGGCGATCCCGCTGCGCGATGCGACCGGCGCGGTGCAGAAGTGGCTCGGCATGAACATCGACATCGACGTCCGCAAGCATCTGGAAGAAGCGGTCTTCGATAACGAACGCCGCATGCGTGTGCTGGTCGAGGGCGTGCCGCAGTTGTTGTGGCGCGCGCGGCTGGCGGGCGACTGGTTCTGGGCGAGCCCGCAATGGTCGGCGGTCACCGGGCGGCCGGAGCACGAGGGCCATGGCAGCGGCTGGCTCGACTTCGTCCATCCCGACGACGTCGCCGCGGTTACCGATGCCTGGGCGCTGGCGCAGGACAGCGGCGGGTTCGACGTCGAGCATCGCCTGCGCCATCAGGACGGCGCCTATCGCTGGTTCAGCACCCGCGCGCTGCCGATCCGCGACGGGTGCGGGCGGATCGTCGAATGGCTCGGCACCTCCAACGACATCGACGCGCTGCGCCAGGCGCAGGACCGGCAGGAGGTGATGGTCGCCGAGTTGCAGCATCGCACCCGCAACATCATCGCCATCGTCCAGTCGGTCGCCGAGAAGACGCTCGAGGGAGCGGGCTCGCTGGAGGCGTTCGAACAGCGTTTCAACGACCGGCTGCATGCGCTCGCGCGGGTGCAGAGCCTGTTGTCGCACGCCGCCGCCGGCCAGCGGGTGACGTTCGGCGACCTGCTCGATTCGGAACTGGCCGCGCTCGGCGCCTTCCATCGCGAAGGCGTCGCCGGGTCGCTGGTCCTCGACGGTCCGCACGACGTGCCGCTCCGGTCGGGGGCGGTGCAGAGCCTCGCATTGGCACTGCACGAACTCGCCACCAACGCGGTCAAATATGGCGCGCTGAAGGGACGCGACGGCAAGCTCAGCGTGCTGTGGGACGTCGAGCGCGCCGACGACGGGATCCTGTGGCTGAACGTCGACTGGCGCGAAAGCGGCGTGACGCTGCCGCCGGTCACCGCGAGGGCGCGATCGGGCGGCTACGGCCGGCAGTTGATCGAACGCGCCTTGCCCTATCAATTGGGGGCGAAAACGAGCTATGCCTTCACCGATGATGGCGTCCACTGCCGCATCGCGGTGGCGATGGTGTCGGATCGGGCGGGTGGGGAGTTTGGATGATGGCTGAGACGCTGCTGCAAAACCGCCGGGTGCTGGTCGTCGAGGACGAATATATGGTCGCCGATGCGATGGAGCGGAAGCTGCGCCGCGCCGGCGCGGTGGTGCTCGGCCCGGTTCCCTCGGTCGCACAGGCGCTGGATCTGCTCGCGCTGGAAGGGGATATCGACGGCGCGGTGCTCGACATCAATCTCGGCGACCAGAAAGTCTATCCGGTCGTCGATCTGCTGCTGGCGCGCGGCACGCCCTGCGTCTTCGCCACCGGCAACGATCGCGCCGACGTACCGCCGGCCTATGCGCATCTGATCCGGTGCGAGAAGCCGATCGACGGTGCCTGCCTCGTCTCGGCGCTGGCCGGTGGTGCGCGGCCCGCGCCGGTCGCCGACGTCCGCCCGGCGGCGTTGCGGCAGATGCGCTACCAGTTGCTCGACCATGTCGAGCGCGCCTCCGACCTCGGCCATACGTTGCTCGCAGCGAAATTGTGCGAGGCGCTCGACGCCCTCGATTCGCTCGACGTGGCATCGGAGGCCTGAGTCGATGGCGGCGCGGGATGTGGACGGCCCGGCGGCGACCGGCCATGGCGACCGGCTGAGCGAGGCGGCGCGCGCGATTCTCGTCAACCGGCGGTCGCGACTCGATCTGCTGCCCGCCGAATTGTTCGGCGAATGGCCGTGGGAGGTGCTGCTCGTCTTGTTCGTCGCCGATGCCGAGGGGCGGCGGCTGACCGGGCGGACGATCACCGCCGAGCTTGCCTGCACGCCGCTGACCATGGCGCGCTGGATGCAGCATCTGGCGCGTACCGGGCTGGTCGTCGGCGACACCAGCGACGATCCCGACGCGCCGCTCACCCTGTCGCCGGCGGGGATCACCGCGCTCGAAGCCTATCTCGACACCACCTTGCAGACCGCGCACCTGCTCGGCGTGTGACCGCGGTCAGCGGGCGAAGCGCCAATAGTCGATGTCGAGCAGCGAGCCGGGGCTCCTGCCGCGGAACACCAGATACAGATCGTGGACCCCGCGCGCGCCGGCGACATCGGTAGTCCGCTGCTGCCATCGTCCGGCCGCGCCGGTCACCCCGACCGGCAGCGTGCCGAGCAGCGGACCGTCGACGGCGTCGGCATGCAGCTCGATCCGGGCCTCCGGCGTGCCCCCGGCGACCGCGGCGGTGAAGCGTTTCGCCCCCGGCATGCCGAAATCGACCCCGGCGACCTTGATGTAGCTGCGATCCGTCGCGCGGGTGACGTAAACGCGCGCCGCGTCCTGCGCGGTGGTGACGCCCGGCGCCCAGTCATAAGCGCGATCGATCGGACGCTTGATCCGCCCGGTCCAGGCGATCGTCTCCGCCTCGACGCGCGCATAGGGATCGAGCGTGCCGATCTGTGGCGCGCGCGTCCGGTCCCACCAGCCGAGGTTCGGGATCGTCCCGTCGGCATTGTAGCTGAATTTGGCGACCGCGACCGAGCGCCGCTCGTGATGGATCGGGGTGAGCGCGAAGTTCAGCTCGTAATGGAAGCCGAAGACGTAGGAGCCGCCCTTATAGTCGATGATGCCGGGATGGTTGCCGGTCGAGCGCGGATCGTGACGCATGATCTCGCCCTTGTAGACCCACGGGCCGGTCGGCCGGTCGCTCATCGCATAGCCGATCCCCTCGGAACAGCAGGTCGAGGCGAACGCCATGTAATAGCGGCCGTTGCGCCCGTAGAACCACGGTCCCTCCTGATAGTCCCTGATCCGCGGCAACTTGGTGATCGGGCCGCTATAGGACACCATGTCCTCGTTGAGCTTCACGTACCACAAATCGGGATTGCCCCAGTAGAGATAGGCCTGGCCGTCGCGGTCGATCCACACCGTCGGATCGAAATAGCCTTCGCCCGGTGCGATCAGCGGCTTGCCGAGCGCGTCGCGGAACGGCCCCGCCGGCGTGTCGGCGACCGCCACCGCGATGACGTTGCGCGGTGAGCCGGCGACGGTGATCGGCGCATAGAGATAGAATTTGCCGCCGCGCGCGATCACCTGCGGCGCCCAGGCGTCGTTGGTCTGCGACGCCCAGGGAAAGGTTTTGAGCGAGGCGACGACGCCGCGGTCGGTCCAGTTCGCCATGTCGGTGGAACTGTAGAGTCGCCAGTCGAGCATCTTGAAGCCGTCGGCGTCGTCCTCGTCGTGGCTGGTGTAGAGATAGACGACGCCGTCGTGGACCAGCGGCGCGGGATCGGCGGTGAAGCGGGTCTGCACGATCGGCCGTTCGACGCCGGCATCGGGCGCGGCGGCGCCCAGCAGCGCGACCGGCGCGATGATGCGGAGCAGGGCGGCGGTCGTCGTCATGGCGCGGGTCCTCTCGCTGGCGCCGCTTCGCCGCGGCTCGTCGTTGTATCGGCTTAGCGCATGGCGGCCGGGTCGCAACCGGCCGATGGTCGCGGTTGCGGAACATCGCCGCGCGCCCATCTTGGCAGGATGGAAGATGATCTCATTCGCCTTGGCCTGCTCGACGACGAGGACATCATCCTCGATCACGCGGCGCTCGCGCTCGCCCTGCTCGACCACGAGGCGGGCGACGACGAACCCGGCCGCGCGCTGATCGACGCGATCGCCGACCGGCTCGACGAAGTGGCGCCGGGCGTGACCGGTGCGCGGGCGCAGGCCGAGCGGCTCGCACAGGTGTTCGGCGCCGAATTCGGCTTCGTCGGCGATGCCGCGACCTATGACGATCCCGCCAACGCCGACCTCATCCGGGTGATCGAGCGCCGCCGCGGCCTGCCGGTCAGCCTGTCGATCCTCTACGTGGCGGCGGCGCGGCGGCTCGGCTGGACCGCGCATGTGCTCGACGTGCCCGGTCATGTGCTGGTGCTGATCGGCGACGACGTCGCGCCGGTGATGATCGACCCGTTCCGCGGCGGCCGTCCGGTCGGCGCCGAGGAACTGGCGACGATGGTGCAGGCGATGACGCCGGGCCAGACGCCCGCGGTCAGCCACGTCGCCGCAATGCCCAATCGCGCGGTGCTGGTGCGGCTGCTGCTCAACCAGGCGACGCGTGCCGAGGCGGCGGGGCACGGCCGGCGCGCGCTGACGCTCTATCAGCGGATGACGGCGATGGCGCCGGCCTATGGCCATGGCTGGTGGGAGCGGGCGCGGCTCGAACTGGTCGACGGCGATGTCGCGGCGGCGCGGCGCAGCCTCACCGCGATGCTGGAGATCACCCGCGAACCGGGCCTGCGCGCGCGCATCTCCGGCCTGTTGTCCTCGCTTGCCGCGGCCGCCTAGGACCGATCGACGTTCAGGCTTGCCGAGAAAACGCCAACCCCTGGCGGGGGCGATTTTGTCGAAGGGCGTATCCGCCTAGCGTTCCCGCCGCGCCGCCATCATCGCCAGCCAGCGGCGGCGCAGCGTCGCCCGATGTTCCGGATAGCGCGTCTCAAGGAAGTCGATCGCGACCAGCCGATCGGTGCGGAACATGCGGAAATCGCCGCGCAGCTCGCACCAGGCGATCAGCATCCGGACGCTGTCGAGATAGCCGACGAGGAACGGCCACACCGTACGCTCGCTTTCCCGACCGTCGGCATCGCTATAGCGGATCGTCAGCTTGCGGCCCTGCAGGCTCCAGGCGCGCAACCGGGCGACATCGACGCCGGCATCGCCGCGTTCGTGCCATGCCGGCGGGGTGATCACCGCCGGATCCTCGATCGCGGTGCGGAGGTGCGGCGGGATCACCGCCGCGATCTTGGCGAGCACGTCGGCGGCGGCGCGCGCGAGGCCATCGTCGGCATGGACCAGCACCCATTGCGCGCCGAGCACCACCGCCTCCACCTCGTCCGAGGTCAGCATCAACGGCGGCATGTCGAATCCGCGTTCGAGCACATAGCCGATCCCCGCCTCGCCGCGGATCGGCACGTGCTGCGCGATCAGCGCGGCGATGTCGCGATATACCGACCGCCGGCTCGTCTCCAGTTCCGCGGCGATCGCCTCGCCGGTCAGCGGACCGCGGGCGCGGCGCAGGAGCTGGACGATCTCGAACAGGCGGTCGGCACGACGCATGGATGCAGCCTAGACGCGGGCGAGCAGCGGGACGAGCAGGATCGGCACCGCGGCGACCACGAAGCCGCTCAGCCCCAGCCACAGGTCGCGCGCGGTCACGCCGCCACCTGCGGTGCCGCATCACGCGCCATGGCCCGCAGGAAGGCGGGGCGGGCCGCGAGCCGTTCGGCATAAGCCGCGATCGCGCCGGCATCCGGCAGCACCTGTCGCGCCCAGTCGAGCGTGCCGCCGAGCATCACGTCGGCGGCGCTGAACCGCGACCCGAGCAGGAACGGCCCGCGCGCCAGGGCATCGTCGATCCGGCGCAGCGCTGCGCCGAAAGCGGTGGGCTCGGGCGCGCCGGGCGCTGCGGCGAGACGCTGGAACAGGGCAGGACCGAATTCGCCCTCTACCCAGCTCAGCCAGGTCAGATACGGGCCGCGGTCCGCATCGCCGATCGCCGGCGCCAGCCCGGCCTGCGGCGCGAGGTCGGCGAGATACAAAGCGACCGCGGCGCTCTCCGTGACCAGCGCGTCGTCGTGGCATAGCGCCGGCACCTTGCGGTCGGGATGCGGGTTGGCGGGATCGGGGCCGTCGCCGCTGCCGTCGCGATAGCGAATCGAGACATAGCGGAGATCATGCGGCAAGCCGAGTTCCTCGATCAGCCAGAGGATACGCGTCGAGCGCGAATGCGGGGCGTGGAACAGGGTCAGCATCATCCGTTTCTCCGCGGCCGGAATGGCCGTCGGCACCCGCATTAGCGAGGGGCTGTGGCCACCGTGGTGGCAGCAGTCGAGCCTTGCCTTTTCCGGTATGATGTAACATCGCGCAAAGCGAAAGGAGTTCATTCTGCCAGACCCGATGTCTTCGCGCGCTGACGCCACGACGGTACGACCGCCCCGCATTGTGTCGATCGACGCGCTGCGTGGGCTGGTGATCCTGCTGATGCTGGTCGACCACAGCCGCGAATTCTTCTTCCTGCACGCGCAGGTCGCCGATCCCATGGATCTGCGCACGACCGCGCCGGCGCTGGTTGCGACCCGGCTCGCCGCGCATCTCTGCGCACCGGTGTTCGTCGCGCTGACCGGACTCGCCGCCTGGCTCTATGCCGCACCGCGCGGCGGCCCGGCGGCGGCCTCCGCCTTCCTCGCCAAGCGCGGGCTGTTCCTGGTCGCGCTCGAATGGACCGTCGTCAATTTCGCCTGGACCTTCGACATCACGCCGGCGACCGTCTTCCTGCAGGTGATCTGGGCGATCGGCCTGTCGATGATCGCGCTCGCGGCGCTCGTCCATCTGCCGCGTGCGGCGCTGGCCGCGGTCGGCCTCGTCATCCTGCTTGGCCACAATCTGCTCGATCCGGTCAGCATCGCGCCGGGCCAGCCGGGGCATGACCTGTGGGCGATCCTGCACGATCGCGGCTTCATCGATCTGCCGTGGGGCGGGCGGGCACGGACCTCCTATCCGGTGCTGCCGTGGATCGGGGTGATCGCGCTCGGCTATGCGATCGGGCCGTGGTTCGCGCGCGACGTCGCGCCGGCGTGGCGGCGGCGGCGCCTGCTGGCGACGGGGCTGGCGATGCTGACCGGCTTCGTCGCGCTGCGGCTGGTCAACGGCTATGGCGACCCGGTGCCGTGGCAGGCGGGCGACGACGCGCTCGTCACCGCGCTGGGCTTCCTCAATCTGACCAAATATTCGCCGTCCGCCGACTTCCTGCTGCTCACGCTCGGCCTCGGCGCGGGGCTGCTCGCCGGGCTGGAGGCGCTGCCGCGGCGGCCGGCTGCGATCTTGGCGGTCTTCGGGGGTGCGCCGTTGTTCTTCTACCTGCTGCACCTCTACCTGCTCCATGCCGGCAACCGCGTCGTCGCGGCTGCGATCGGGAAGGACGGTCTGGTCAGCGTGCCCGCGGTCGGCTGGCTGTGGTTGATCGCCGCCGCGGTCGCCGTGCCCTGCTGGTTCGCCTGCCGCCGCTTCGCCGCGGCGAAGCGGGAGAGCGACGCCTGGTGGCTGCGCTACCTTTGACCGCTCAGCGCAGCGGCCCGTTCGCCACCGGCGGGTCGAACACCGGCGTGCCGTCGCCGCGATAGGTGATCGGCTGGATGCGGGTGTGGCGGTTGGGGTCGAACAAGGGATCGCCCTTGATCGCCGCATAGTCGCGCGCATGGAACACCAGCATGTCGCGGCCCTGCTCGTCGACGGTGAAGCTGTTGTGCCCCGGCCCGTAGACGTTGTGCTCGGGCGACGAGGTCATCACCGGCACCGGGCTCTTGCTCCACGCCTTAGCGTCCATCAGATCGGCGTCGGCGCGGGCGGTCAACATGCCGAGGCAATAGCGCGCGTCGGTGGCGCTCGCCGAATAGGTCATGAACAGCCGCCCGTGCCGCGCCAGCACCGCCGGTGCCTCGTTGACCTTGTAGCCGCGGGTTTCCCAGTCGAGGTCCGGCACCGACAGGCGCACCGGCTTCGCCGCCAGCGTCAGCGGCGTGGCGAGTGGCGCCAGATAGAGGTTGCAATTGGTCGCGATCCCCGGCTCCTTCTGCGCCCATGCCAGATAGCGCGTGCCGCGATGGACGAAGCTGGTCGAATCGAGATTGAACGTATCCCACGGTGTCTCGAGCTGGCCGAGCACCGACCAGCTGCCGGTCATCGGATCGACGCCGTCGCAGACGATCGCATAGGTGCGGATATGGAAGACGTCGGCGCCGCCGCCGCTCGGTCCGGCGGCGAAATACATGATCCACGTCCCGCCGATCCGATGCAGTTCGGGCGCCCACAGGAAGCCGGAGAGCGCCCCGCTCGCCTCATGCCGCCACAGCACCTTTTCGCTCGCCGTCGACAGGCCCGCCAGCGTGCGCGACCGGCGCAGCACCAGCCGGTCGTATTCGGGTACCGAGCCGGTCATGTAATACCAGCCGTCGCTGTGCCGGAAGACCTGCGCATCGGCACGCTGGCGGACGAGCGGGTTGACGATCGGCACCGCCGCCGTCTTCGCCAGCGCCGGCGCGGCGACCGCCAGCGCGGCACCGGAGAGGAACAGGCGGCGGGACGGTTCGGTCATCGGTGACGCTCCTGACGGCGGACGGCGCTGACGGCCACGTCCGTTACGGACGGATCGTCGGCACCTGCTCCGTCCAAGTCAAGGCGGGGCACCCGGTCATTCCGCCGCGCGCGTCCAGGCGTCGCGTTCGGCGAAGACGCGCGCCACCTCCGCCATATTCTCCGAACCCCAGACGCATAAGGGCGCCAGCGCCGCCGCCAGGCTGTGCCCGAGCGGGGTCAGCGTATAATCGACGCGCGGCGGCACCTCCTGATGATCGTGGCGAGCGACGATGCCGTCCGCCTCCAGTTCCTTGAGGTGCTGGATCAGCATTTTGTCGCTGACCCCGCGGACCGCGCGGCGCAGCTCGCCGTAGCGGCTCGGCGACTGGCACAGGAAATAGACGATCAGCGGCTTCCACTTGCCGGCGATGATACGCAGCGTCGCGTCGAGGCCGCAGGAAAACACAGGGGGTGAAGCAATATCGTCCATATTCCGGTACTTACCAAAAGGTGCATACTTGTCGATAGGTTTGCACGCCGCCAGCTCTGCCGCTCCTCGAATGGAGACAGGCTATGAACAGATTGCAGGGCAGGACGGCAGTGGTGACCGGTGGCGGCAGCGGCATCGGTCTGGCATCCGCCAAACGGTTCATCGACGAAGGCGCGTTCGTCTATATCTTCGGGCGGCGGCAGGCGGCGCTTGATGCCGCGCTGGCGACGCTCGGTGACAAGGCGCGCGCGGTGCGCGGGTCGGTCGACGACCTCGCCGATCTCGACACGCTCTACGACACGGTCCGGGCGGAGCGCGGCCAGCTCGACATCCTGCTCGCCAATGCCGGCACCGGTGCCTTCGCCGCGCTCGGCGCCATCACCCCGGAGCATTACTACCAGATTTTCGACGTCAACGTGAAGGGCCTGCTGTTCACCGTGCAGAAGGGCCTGCCGCTGATGCGGGCCGGCGGGTCGATCATCCTGACCGGATCGACCACCGGGGTGATGGGGACGCCGCAGTTCAGCGTCTACAGCGCCACCAAGGCGGCGGTGCGCAATTTCGCCCGCAGCTGGGCGCAGGACCTGCGCGGCACCGGCATCCGCGTCAACGTGCTCTCGCCGGGACCGACGCGCACCGACCTCGCGCTCGAGGTCGTCGGCACGGAGGCGTTCGAGGCGATGGGCGCGACGACCCCGCTCGGCCGGCTCGGCGACCCCGCCGAGACCGCGGGTGCTGCGGCGTTCCTGGCGTCGGACGACAGCAGCTTCATGACCGGCAGCGAGCTGTTCGTCGACGGCGGCATGGCGCAGATCTAACGGCACGCGGCCCGGAGGCGCCGCGTCCGGGCCGCGACAGCCGTGCGATCGAAGGGCGGGCGGCATGTCACACCTGCCACGCCTGTCTCGTCTTCTCGCCGGGCGCGATCCTGCGCCGAGGGAGATCGACGATGACGCCACGTATCCGCAACCCCCATGCGCTCGCCCCCGAAGCCGTCAGGGCGATGGCTGCGCTGGAACAGAGTTTCACGCACAGCGGGCTCGACCATAATCTGCTCGAACTGGTCAAATTCCGGGTGTCGCAGATCAATGGCTGCGCCTTTTGCCTCCACATGCACTCGGGCGATCTGCGCCGCCACGGCGAAACCGAATTGCGCCTCTACATGCTGACGGCCTGGCGGGAGTCGACGCTCTACACCGATCGCGAACGCGCGGCGCTCGGCTGGGCGGAGGCGTTGACGCGCTTGCCCGAGACGCAGGCGCCCGATGTCGACTATGACGCGCTGGCGGCGGCATTCACGCCCGGCGAGCAGGTCTGGCTGACGATGGCGATCGGGGCGATCAATATCTGGAACCGTGTGCAGGTCGGCTTCCGCGTGCCGCATCCGGTGGACGATGGCTGACGCGGCGGCGTTCGAGGCGGAGCGGCCGCGGCTGCTCCGCCTCGCCTATCGGATGACCGGTTCGTTCGCCGAGGCGGAGGACGTGGTGCAGGACGCCTGGCTGCGCTGGGCACGGGCGGACGCGGTGGCGTCGCCGGCGGCATGGCTGACGCAGGTCGTCACGCGCCTGTGCCTCGATCATCTCAAATCGGCGCGGGTACGCCGAGAGACCTATGTCGGCGCGTGGCTGCCGGAGCCGCTGCTCGTCGTCGACGGGGCGGAGGAGATGGCGGACGACCTCACGCTGACGCTGATGCTGGCGCTCGAACGCCTGTCGCCGCTGGAGCGCGCCGCCTTCCTGCTCCACGACGTGTTCGACGTCGCGTTGCCCGAGGTGGCGGCGGCGCTCGACCGTGCGCCGGCCGCGGTGCGGCAACTTGCGGCGCGGGCGCGTCGTCACGTCGGCGAGGCGCGGCAACGCTATCCGGTGGGGCGCAGCGAGGCGGCGCGGATCGCCGGTGCCTTCTTCACGGCGGCGCGCGACGGCGACGCGACGGCGCTGTCGGCATTGCTCGCCGAGGATGTGATGATCCACGCCGACGGCGGCGGCCGCGTCCTCGCCTTCCGCAATGCGATCCGCGGCATGGACCGCGTCCTGCGGCTGTTCGCCGGCCTGCACCGCAAATATCGCGGCGAGCCGGCCAGGCTGCTGCACGTCGGATCGATCGACGGCCTGCCGGGCTATGTCAGCCGCGAACGCGGCGACGTGCTCCAGACCACGGCACTGGCGGTGCGCGACGAGCGCATCACCGCGATCTACATCGTCCGCAATCCCGACAAGCTGCGCCATCTCGCCGAGTTGCTCCGCCAAACGGCGGGAATGTCAGAGAAAAATGGTGCTGCCGGTGAGGATTGAACTCACGACCTCAGCCTTACCAAGGATGCGCTCTACCACTGAGCTACGGCAGCACTCGACCCGTTCGGGCGAGGTGCGCCTAGAGACGACCCGGGACGCATTGTCAAGCGCTTGTCGTCGCGGCTAGGCAGATCGCATGGCGGACAAGGACGAACGGGCGCAGCGGCTGGCGGCGCAATTGCGGGCGAACCTGCATCGGCGCAAGGCGCAGGCGCGTGCCGCGGCCCAAGCCGTGCCCGCCCCCGATATTCCGGAAAAGCCTGCACAGCCCGACGGATAACCACTCAGCCGAGCGGCGTGCATTTCGCCGCGAGCCAGGCGCGCTCGTCCGCGTCCAGTTCCGGGCCGATGCGGGCGAGCACCTCGGCATGATAGGCGTCGAGCCAGTCGCACTCGTCGCGGGTGAGCAGCGCGGGGTCGATCAGCGTCCGCTCGATCGGTGCGAAGGTAAGCGTCTCGAAGCCGAGCATCGCGCGATCGGGATCGCCGCCGGCGATCGTCACCGGGATGGTGAGCAGCAGATTCTCGATGCGGATGCCGTATTCGCCGGCCTTGTAATAGCCCGGCTCGTTCGAGAGCATCATGCCCGCACGCAGCGGTTCGAGCGAGGCGCCGCCGGGGTAATTGGGCGCAGCGATCCGCTGCGGCCCCTCGTGGACCGCGAGATAGCTGCCGATGCCGTGGCCGGTGCCATGGCCGAAGTCGAGCCCCGCCTCCCACAACGGCCGGCGCGCGAAACCGTCGATCTGTGCGCCGCTGGTGCCGTCGGGGAAGATCGCGGTGGCGATGGCGATATGGCCCTTGAGCACGCGGGTGAAGCGGTCGCGCATCTCGGGCGTCGGCGCGCCGATCGGCATGACGCGGGTGACGTCGGTGGTGCCGTCACGATATTGCCCGCCCGAATCGATCAGGAACAGCTCGCCGGGGCGGATCGGCGCGTTCGATTCCTCGGTGACGTGATAATGCGGGCTGGCGCCGTGCGCCCCGGTCGCCGAGATCGTGTCGAACGACGTGTCGAGCAGCAGCCCGGTTTCCTCACGAAAGGCGAGCAGGCGGGCGGCGGCGGACAATTCGGTCTCGCCGCCCTTGGGGCATTCGGTCTCGACCCAGCGCAGGAAGCGGGTGAGCGCGGCGCCGTCGCGCAGCGAGGCGGCGCGATGGCCGGCGACCTCGACGGGGTTCTTGCGCGCCTTGGCGAGGACGACGGGGTCGCGCAGCGGCAGCACCCTGGCGCCCGCCGCGTCCAGAGCGTCGAAGATCGCGGCGACGGCGCGTTCGGGATCGGCGGCGACGCGCTTGCCGGCATAGCCACCGAGCGCCGCGGCGAAGGCATCCCGAGGGTGCAGGCGGACGGCGTTGCTGAGATGCTGGCGGACCGCATCGTCGATCTTCTCGGGGGCGACGAACAGGTCGGTGGTGCCGTCGCTGCCGACGATCGCATAGGACAAGGCCACCGGCGTGTGCGCGACGTCGCCGCCGCGAACGTTGAGCGTCCAGGCGATCGAATCGAGCGCGGTGAGCACGACGGCATCGGCGCGCTGGTCGGCCAGCCAGTCGGCGATGCCGGCGCGCTTGGCCGCGGAGGATTCACCGGCATAAGCGTCGTCGTGCGGCCCGAGCGTCGCAGGCGAGGGGGCGGGGCGGTCGTGCCACACCGCGTCGACCGGATTGGCCGCGACCGGGACGAGCGTCGCACCGCGGTCGGCGAGCGCGGCGGCGGTATCCTTCACCCAGCCTCCGGTGTGCAGCCACGGATCGTAGCCGATGCGCGCGCCGTCATCGACGTTGGCGGCGAGCCAGCCGGCGACGCTTTCCTGCGGCACCGGGACATAGGCCCAGTCGTCGCCCGACACCTGCTCGCGCACCTGCAACGTATAGCGGCCGTCGGTGAAGATCGCGGCGCGGTCGGCGAGCACCACCGCGCTGCCCGCCGAGCCGCCGAAGCCGGTCAGCCAGCCGAGCCGCTGCGCATAGGCGCCGACATATTCGCTCATATGCTCGTCGGTGAGCGGTACGACGAAGCCGTCGAGCCCGGTGCGGGCGAGTTCGGCGCGGAGCGCGGCGAGGCGAGCGTGATGGGGCGTCATGGGAATGTCCGTAGGTTGGGGCATCTGGCCCTCCGATACTACCGTTCGTGCTGAGCCTGTCGAAGCACGGTGAGACTTATCTGCCCTTCGACAGGCTCAGGGCGAACGGGGGGAGGGCGGATCGGTAAGGCAAAGCGCCGCTTAGGCGATCCGGTCGGGGACTTGGGCGGCGTCGTCGGCGAGCGACTGTTGCGGCGCGACCGCCTCCCACGGGAAGACGAACCAGTCCTTGGTGTCGCGTCGGTCGATCGTGAGCGCGGCATAATCGACGCGCTCGGCCGAGCTGGAGTTGTCGATCAGCGTCGCGAAGCGCAGCACCGCCGCGGTCGCGCCGGCCTGCGCCAGCGTCTTGCGGATATGGCCGATCGTCCGGCCCGAATCGTTGATGTCGTCGACGAACAGCAGTTTCTCGCCGGCGCGCGTGCGTTCGGCGAGGCGGACCAGCGGCGCTTCGGCGAAATCCTCGACCTGGCTGGAATAATCGACCGAGAGCATCGGCAGGCCGGTGGCGTGGCTGAGATAGACCGCCGGCGCGAGGCCGCCGCGGCCGATGCCGATGATGAAATCGGGCGTCCAGCCGCCGTCGCGCACCGCGTCGGCGAGCGTGTGGACCGCGGCGACGAAATCGTCGTGCGCGATGTGGGTGAATGTGGGAAGCGCGGGCATCCGCTTATAATCGTGGCATTGCCGCATCGGGGCAAGGCAATGTGGTTCGCGCGAAGACGCGAAGACGCGAAGGTGTCCCGCCCGCCGCGGACGTGGCCCGTTCTCCACGTCCGTGGGACGGGTGAGGCAGCCTGCAACGCGACCTCTTCGCGCCTTCGCGCCTTCGCGTGATTCATTTTCGCGCAGAGACGCGAAGACGCCGAGATGGTGCGTGCGAGGCGAGCGACGTGACCTAGCCCTGTTTGAAGAGCGCCTGCGGCGCAGAAGGGCGGAACCCCTCTGCGCCTCCGCGTCTCTGCGCGCAGAACCCTTCTTCGCGTCGCCGCGCGACCCCGATCAGATCGCGTTCAGCGCCTGATCGAAGTCGGCGATCAGATCGTCGGCATCCTCGACGCCGATCGAGATGCGCACCAGATTGTCGGTGATGCCGAGCGCCGCCTTGCGCTCCTCGGGCACCGACAGATGCGTCATCGCCGCGGGATGGCTGGCGAGCGTCTCGGTGCCACCGAGCGACACCGCGAGCTTGGCGATGCGCAGCGCGTCGAGGAAGCGGAATGCCTCCGCCTCGCCGCCCTTGACGATCAGCGAGAAGGTCGAACCCGCGCCGGTGCAATGGCGGCGGTAGATGTCGGCCTGGCGCTCCATTCCCGGCGTGTCGGGCAGGAAGCCGAGATAGCCGACGCGCTCGACCTTGGGATGGTCGCGCAGGAAGGCGCAGACCTTGACCGCATTCTCGCCGGCACGGCTCATCCGCAGCTCCAGCGTCTCGAGGCTGCGCAGCAGCATCCACGCGGTATGCGGATCGCAGATCGTGCCGATCGTGTTGCGCATCGAGCGGATCGTGTTGATGTGCGCCTTGCTGCCGAGCACGCCGCCCGCGACGAGATCGCTATGCCCGCCGGCATATTTGGTGAGGCTGTAGACGACGATATCGGCGCCGTGGCGCAGCGGCTGCTGCCACAACGGCCCGAGGAAGGTGTTGTCGATCGCGATCGGCGGCTTCTCGTCGGCATCGGCGAAGATCGCGTCGCGGCTTGCCGCCACCGCCTCGATATCGACCAGCGCGTTGGTCGGGTTGGCTGGGCTTTCGAGATAGATCAGCGCGACATGGCCGGTCCTGGCTTCGGTCATCACCGCGTCGATCTCCTCGCGCGTCGCACCGGCGGGGAAGTCGAGCCACTTGACCCCGAACTTGCCGAGGATGCGGCCGATCAGCGTCTCGGTCGCCGCATAGAGCGGGCCGGAGTGGACGATCGTGTCGCCCGGCTTGGTCATCGCGAGGAACAGCGTGGCGATCGCCGACATGCCGCTGGAGAAGGCGAGGGCATCCTCGGCCTCTTCCCAGATGCCGAGCCGGTCTTCGAGGATCTCCTGATTCGGGCCGTTGAAGCGCGAATAGACGAGGCCGTCGGCGCCGCCCGGGCGCTTGCCGGTGACGCCCTCGAAATGGCGCTTGCCCGCGGCGGCATTGGGGAAGACGAAGGTCGAGGTGAGGAAGATCGGCGGCTTCAGCGCGCCTTCCGACAGCGCCGGGTCGAAGCCGTGGCCCATCATCATCGTCGAGGGACGCAGCTTGCGGTCGCCGATCTTCTCGACGCCGATGTCGGTGGCGGCAGGGCTCGGGGTGCCGCCGGCGCCGGTCAGTTCTGCTTCGTCGGGCATGGTCTTCTCCTTGATGGCGAAGAGCATAGCCGCGGATCGTAACGGATGACACCAGTTTGCGGTTGGTGGTGGGAGATGTGGGCGGACGCGTCCCAGTTCGTCATCCCGACGAAAGTCGGGACCCATGGATACGGTGCCGTCCGCGACAGTGCGCATCATCAGCCGCCCGCACCCATGGGTCCCGGCTTTCGCCGGGATGACGAGGAGGGCGATCCTTACCCAACGCCGATCACGCTGATCTGCCGCCCGTAATCCGCTTCGCCGCGGTGCGTCGCACGGCGGAAGCTGTAGAAACGCTCCTCGTCACTATAGGTGTCGAGTCCGAGCGCCTCGATCCGCGTCACGCCCGCGGCGGCGAGGCGATGCGCGACATAGGCTTCGAGATCGAACTGGTGATGATCGGCGCGGCCGTCGGCGAAGAAGCGCTCGTTTGCCGCGTCCGCTTCGGCGAAGGTGCGCAGGAAGCCGTCGTCGACCTCATAGGAGGCGCGCGCGATGCACGGCCCGATCGCGGCGACGATCCGCTCGCGTCGCGCGCCGCGCGTCTCCATCGCGGCGAGCGTCGCATCGGTGACGCCGCCGAGCGCACCCTTCCAGCCGGCATGCGCCGCACCGACGACGCCCGCATCGCGATCGGCGAACAGCACCGGCGCGCAATCCGCGGTGAGGATACCCAGCAGCAGCCCCGGCCTGTCGGTGACCAGCGCATCCGCCCGCGGCCGCGCCGCCTCGGCATAGGGCGCGGTGACGACCACCGCTTCGGCCGAATGGATCTGGTAGACGCCGAGCAGCGCCGCGCCGGGCAGCACCGCGTCCGTGGCGAGGCGGCGGTTCTCGGCGACCGCGGCGGGATCGTCGGCCGAGCCCAAGCCGGCGTTGAGCCCGGCAACCATGCCGTCCGACACGCCCCCGCGGCGGCCGAAAAAGCCATGCGGCACGTCGCCGAGGCGGCGCGCGCGGATCACCTCGACGCTCACAGTGCGAGCCGCATCAGATGGTCCTCGTCGGCATGATTGCCGACCATGAAGGTGTAGATGCCGATCTCCTCGAAGCCATAGCGTTCGTAGAAGCGCCGCGCGCGATGGTTGTCGACATAGACCGACAGGAACAGCTCGCCCGCGCCGCGCGCCCGCGCGGTGGCGATCACCCAGTCCATCATCCGCGCCGCCAGCCCGCTGCCCTGCTGCGACCCGCGCAGGTACAATTGGCGCAGCTCGATCATCGTGCCGGCGGGCGTCACCGGCAGCGAATGCGGCCCCAGCTTCGCGAACCCCACCGCCGCGCCGTCGTCCTCGGCGAGCAGGAAGGCGAAGGCGGGGTCGGCCAGCTCCGCCCGCCATTGCTCCACCGTCAGCCCATCGAGGAAGCTCGCCAGATCGGCGGGGTCGTAGAGCGAACCGAAGGTTGCGGTGAAGCAATCCGCCATCAGCGCGGCGATCGCCTCGGCATCGGCAACCGTCGGGTTGCGCAGCCTCGCGGTCATGCGCCGAACGCCGCCGGAGTGGGCCAATCGTGGTGCGTCACCGCCAGCGCCTTGAACAGCATCCCCATGTTTCCCATCAATCGCGCGCGGTCGGCGAGGATCGTCTCGGTCCGCTCGGGCGCATGGCGGGCGAGCGCGGTGGCACGGCCGTCGATGCCGAGCTGCCCGAGCAGGTCGCGCTGCGTCACCGGCCCCCAGGCGACCGCGCCCGCCGCCTGCGCCGCGGCGGCGAGCGTGGTGAAGTCGACATGCGCCGAGAGATCCACCTCGCCCGGCGTCTCGAACGGATTGGCGAAGCCGTGGCCGCGCACCGCCTGCAACGTCTCGCCGAGCGCCGGCCCCTCGTAGCCGTAATCGACTGCGAGCAGCGCGCCGCCTTGTACGGCGATGCGGCGGCCGAGCGCCTGCATCACCGCGACGCTCGCCGGCGAAATCTCCAGCACCGACCCGGCGGGGACGTCGTGCAACGGCTCGGGGAGCAGGTCGACCGGTACGGCCTTGCCCGCGATCGGCAGGAACAACGTATCCTGACAGGCGACGAGCCGTTCGTGCCAGCCCTCTCCCCGGCGGACGAGCTGGCGGATCGGCAAGGCGTCGAAGAATTCGTTGGCGACGACGAGCAGCGCGACGTCGGTGGGCAAGGTGTCGACGCCGTCGTGCCACGTCGCGCCCGGCACGCGCTCGGCCTGCGCGGCACGGAGGACGGGGCTGGTCTCGACGAAATGCACCGCGGGGACGAGGCCCGCCTTGGCCATCGCGCGCAACGCATCGGCAGCGAGCGTACCGCGGCCGGGACCGAGCTCGACCCAGGCGACTGCCGGCCGGCCTGCGCGGTCCCACAGATCGGCGCACCACAGGCCGATCAGCTCGCCGAACATCTGGCTGATCTCGGGCGCGGTGACGAAATCGCCGCGCGCGCCGAACGGGTCGCGCGTCGCATAATAATGCGCGTTGGCGGCGGCCATGAACTGCGACACCGGCATCGGCCCGGCAAGGGTGATCGCGCGCGCGAGACGGTCGGGGAGAGGGGCTTCGGTCACCCGCCCGAAATGACGGTGTGTAGTGGGCGGCGCAAGGGTTTAGCCGCCCTCCGCCTTCCTTCGTCATCCCCGCGAAGGCGGGGATCCAGACGCGCGGGTCCCCCTTTAAGCCGCTACGTCGGCGTGTATGGATCCCCGCCTCCGCGGGGATGACAGATGTGTGGGGGAGGGGTGGCCGAGGATAACTCCCCCTACGCCACGCTCTGCGTCCCCGCGATCGGCTCCACCCGCGTGCGGCGTTTCGGCGCAGTCAGCACGAGGTACAGGCCGCCGGCGATCATCGGTACGCACAGCCACTGGCCCATATGGATGCCGGTCGCCTCGATAAACGAACCGCGGAACTGCGCATCGGGTTCGCGGAAGAATTCGACGATGAACCGCGCCACGCCATAGCCGAGCACGAACAACCCGACGAGCTTGCCCGGCTGGTAGCGCGCCTTGGTCCGCCAGAAGGCGAACCACAGGATCGCGAACAGCACGATCCCCTCCAGTCCCGCCTCGTAGAGCTGGCTGGGGTGGCGCGCCGGCTCGGGCACGTCGAACGGCACGGTCCGCTCGAACACGATCGCCCAGGGCACGTCGGCGGGCTTGCCCCACAATTCGCCGTTCACGAAATTGGCCAGCCGGCCGAAGAACAGCCCGAACGGCACCACGCAGGCGATGTAATCGTGGACCCGCAGCCAGTCGAGCTTGTGCTTGCGCGCGAACAGGATGATCCCGATCGACGTGCCGATCACGCCGCCGTGGAAGCTCATGCCGCCGTCCCACAATCGCAGGATGCGGATCGGGTGGAGCAGCATCTCGGGCGCGTAGAACAGCACATAGCCGATCCGCCCGCCGAGGATGATGCCGAGCGTCGCATAGAAGACGAGGTCGTCGGCATGGCGCCGCGCCATCGGCGCGCCGGGCTGGGCGAGCAATTTGAGCAGATACCACCAGCCGACGAGGATGCCGGCGATATAGGCGAGGCTGTACCAGCGCAGCGTGAAGAAGCCGATCGAGAAGATGTCCGGGTGCAGCCCCAGATCGGCAAAACGGATGTGGCCGCCGCCCGCCGGGACGGCGGTGGGGGCGGCAGCGGCGAGCAACGGCAGGATCAAGGCTTTCCCCCAGGGTTTGGCGTCTGCATAGTGGGCCAAAGGCACAAGACCAAGCGGAGAGAGATATGAGGACGACGCTCGACGTGCGCATGGACGCGACCATGGCGGCGCTGACCGCGCCCGGCGGCATGCTGCCGCTCGGTAGGGTGCAGCGCGACGGCCGCGACTATCCGGTCATCGCCGCCGCGCCGCCCTCGCTCCCTTATTATTTTGCCCATTATTGTCAGGAACATGCGGACAAGACCTTCCTCGTCTCGGGTGACGAGCGGCTGACCTTCGCGCAAGTGTATGCGGTCGCGACCGGGGTCGCCCAGGCGCTGGTCGCCGCGCACGGCATCGCGCGCGGCGACCGCGTCGGCATCGCGATGCGCAACTCGCCGGCGTGGATCGTGCTCTACATGGGTGTGGTGATGGCGGGCGGCGTCGCGACCCTGCTCAACGGCTGGTGGCAGGCCGAGGAACTGGCGGCGGCGATTCGCGAGGTCGAGTGCGCCCTGGTCTTCGCCGACGCGCCGCGGGCGAAGCGGCTCGCCGGCGTGCCCGCGCCGGTGGTCACGATCGACGACACGTTGCCGCTGGCGCAGGCGCTCGCCGCGGTGACCGCCGCCGGCCAGCCCGACATGCCGCTGCCCGCCGTCGGCGCGGAGGATCATGCGACGATCCTGTTCACCTCGGGCTCGACCGGCCAGTCGAAGGGCGCGCTGTGCGATCACCGCAGCGTGATCCAGGGCGTCTTCAACTATCTCGCGCAGGCGCTCACCATGCTCGGCATCGCCGCGCAGGACGGCAACGCGCCGACCGAACAGCCCTCGACGCTGCTGACGCTGCCGCTGTTCCACGTCACCGCGGAGGTGCCGGTGCTGCTGCAGAGCTTCGCGATGGGTCGCAAATTGGTGCTGATGCCGAAATGGGACGCTGGCGAGGCGATGCGGCTGATCGCGCAGGAGCGGATCAGCTATTTCGTCGGCGTGCCGCTGATGAGCTTCGAGATCCTGACCCATCCCGATCGCGCCGATTACGATCTCTCGACCGTCACCGATTTCGCCGCCGGCGGCGCGCCGCGCCCGGTCGAGCACGTCCGCCGCATCGATGCCGAGATGGGCGGCGGCGCGCCGCTGATCGGTTACGGGCTGACCGAGACCAATGCGGTCGGCACCGGCAATTGGCGGACCAACTATCTCGCCAAGCCGAACAGCGCCGGCCGCGCCTCGCCGCCGCTGGTCGATCTCGCCATCCTCGACGATGCCGGCGCACCGGTGGCGCAGGGCGCGCGCGGCGAGGTGGCGATCCGCTCGATCTGCAACTTCCTCGGCTATTGGAACCGGCCCGAGGCGACCGCGGCCTGCATGACTGCCGACGGCTATTTCCGCACCGGCGACATCGGTTATCTCGACGCGGACGGCTATCTGTTCATCGTCGACCGCAAGAAGGACATCATCATCCGCGGCGGCGAGAATATCTCGTGCCAGGAGGTCGAGGCGGCGCTCTACGCGCATCCCGCGGTGGCCGAGGCGGCGGTGTTCGGCCTGCCCGACGCGCGCTTCGACGAGGTGCCCGGCGCGGTCGTCCAGCCGCGCGACGGCGAGACGCTGAGCGAGGGCGAACTGCAGGCGTTCCTGTCCGACCATATCGCCGCCTTCAAGGTGCCGACCCGCATCTGGATCGCCGACGCGCCGCTGCCGCGGCTGGGGACCGAGAAGATCGACAAGGTCGCGCTGCGCGAGACGTATCGGGCGCTGGTCGCGGCCTGAGCGGCCGCTAGTCGGTCAGGCCGTGCATCAGCAGCAGCGCGACGAAGGTCAGCAGCGCCGCCCAGGCGAAGACCAGCAGCGCCGCGGTCCGCCACAGCGCCGAAACCCTGCGCAGCGTATAGGCGCCGCGCAGCTGGCGGTACATGTGCAGCGGCGGCAGCGCGAACACCGCCAGCACGATCCAGCCACTGCCCAGCCCCGCGACGCCGAGCAGCATCAGCGCGATTACCATCAGCATCATGAAGGCGAGGCTGTAGGTGACGAAGATCGCATGGTCGTACAGGCCGAAGCGCCGCCGCCACAGGAACAGCAGGGCGACGAACGGCGTCGAGATCGGGATCAGCAGCCAGCTGTATTTGTAGGCGCTTGATTGCAGCTTGTAGAGCGCGAGACCCGGGTTCTTGCTTGCCTTCTGCAATCCATGGTCGAGTTTCCCCCATCCCGTCTTCGCATTGGTCATCGCGAAGGGGATGTCGCCGGTTTCACCGCCGTTGACGCGTTTGAGCGCGGCGATGGCGGTGCGCAGCGAGGCGATGTCCTTGTCGACCTGTTCCGTCGGCCTGCCCGCGGCGACCAGCTGCGCGCGCTGCGCCTCCGCTTTGTCGAGCCCCTGCTGCGCCTTCTCGGCACCGCGCGCCAGGCCGACGACGTTGCTGTTCATCCGCTCGGGCGTGACCAGTTCGGCGATGTCGCCGCCGAGCGCGCTGATCGTCGCGAACATCAGGAAGACGGTGAACAGGAACAGCGCGAGCGGCGAGACGAAGCGCGCACGCTCGCCGGCGACGTAGCGGCGGGTGAGGTCGCCGGGCCGCCACAGCAGCATCGGCAGCGTCCGCCAGATCTTGCCTTCGAAGTGGAAGACGCCATGCGCGATCTCGTGGCCGATCGCGCCGACGCTGCGATGGACGTGGCCGCTCTGCCCGCAGGCATGGCAATGCGCGCCGATCAGCCGCGTCCCGCAATTGAGGCACAGGCCACTGCCGTGGCCATGGCTTGCGTGTTCGCCCGCATGGGGCTCGACCGCCCGTGCGCCGAGCGCCCCGGTGATGAGGTCGCCTGCTGCTGTGATATCCCCCGACATGGCATGGACGTAGCAAGAGTGCGATCGTGGCGCGAGAGGGGAGATTGTGGTAACGAACCTTATGGCCGACGCAGAGAATCCGACCGAATTGATCGCCGAGATGGGACGGCGCGCCCGCATCGCCGCCGCCACGCTGGCAGGAATGCCGACCGCCGCCAAGGCCGCCGGGCTGCGCGCTGCGGCCGCGGCGCTGCGTTCTGCGGAGGCGCCGATCCTCGCCGCCAACGCGCGCGACATGGCGGCGGGCGAGGCGCGCGGCCTTTCGGCGGCGCTGCTCGACCGGCTGAAGCTCGACGCGAAGCGGATCGACGGCATGGCCGCGGGGGTCGAGGCGGTGGCGGGGCTCGCCGATCCGGTCGGGCAGGTGATCGACCGCAGCGAGCGGCCTAACGGCCTGCAACTCAGCCGCGTCCGGGTGCCGATCGGGGTGATCGGTATCATCTACGAATCGCGCCCCAACGTCACCGCCGACGCCGCGGCGCTGTGCGTGATGGCGGGCAATGCCGCGATCCTGCGCGGCGGATCGGAGGCGGTGCACAGTAACCGGGCGATCCATGCGGCGCTCGCGGCGGGCTTCGCCGCGGCGGGGCTGCCGGCGGATGCGGCGCAACTGGTGCCGGTGACTGATCGCGCCGCGGTCGGCGCGATGCTGGCGGCGGAGGGCGCGATCGACCTCGTCGTACCGCGCGGCGGCAAGAGTCTGGTCGCGCGCGTCCAGGCGGAGGCGCGCGTGCCGGTGCTCGCGCATCTCGACGGCATCAACCACGTCTATGTCGACGGCTCCGCCGATCCCGCGATGGCGCGGGAGATCGTCGTCAACGCCAAGATGCGCCGCACCGGCATCTGCGGTTCGATGGAGACGCTGCTGATCGATCGCGCCTTCCCGTCGGCGGCGATGCTGGTCGAGGCACTCGCCGGAGCAGGCTGCACGGTGCGCGGCGATGCCGATATCGTCGCGGCGACCGGCGTCGCTTCGGCCTCCGCCGAGGATTGGGACACCGAATATCTCGACGCGATCGCCTCGGTCGCGCTGGTCGACGGCGTCGCGGGCGCGATGGCGCATATCGCGCGGCACGGCTCGCACCACACCGACGCGATCGTCGCGGCGGACGAGGGCGTCGCGGAGCGCTTCCTCGCCGACGTCGACAGCGCGATCGTACTGTGGAACGCCTCGACTCAATTCGCCGACGGCGGCGAGTTCGGCCTCGGCGCCGAGATCGGCATCGCCACCGGCCGCCTCCACGCCCGCGGGCCGGTCGCGCTGGAGGGGCTGACGACCTACAAATGGATCGGGCGGGGGACTGGGCAGGTGCGCTGACGAGTTGAGAAGTGGTCGCGCCGCGCCTATACTTGCGGCATGGCCAGCCTTCTGCCGATCACAACCGAAGTCGACGCCGATACGATGGCACTGGTCGATAGCGTCGCGTTGCGCCGTGGTATGAGCAGCCGGGAATTCGCGGCCCAGGCGATCCGTCGTGCAGCGGAGACCGACGCCGATTTTGACTCCTTCATTCAGGCCGGCATCGACTCGCTGGATCGCGGCGAAGGTGTGCCGCACGAACAGGTCATGGCCGAACTTGATGCGATGATTGCCAAGCATCGGGAACGATGCGGATAATTTGGTCGCCGCTCGCGCGCGACGACTTGGCGGCGATCAACGGCTGGCTCACGCGCGAGGCGTCGCCGGCGATTGCGTTGCGGATGCTCATCGCGATCCGCGACCGGGCGCGTTTCCTCGAGAATTTTCCCCGGGGCGGGCGGCCACATCGTCATGGCCATAGAATCCTGCGTATTTTCGACACGCCTTATCTGCTGCGTTACCGTATCCGCGACGAAGCGGTCGAAGTGATCCGCGTTCATCATGAGCGGGAAGATTGGCAAATCGAATTTTGACCCCCACCGGCATTCTCGGCGGGTCGTTCAACCCCGCGCATCGCGGGCATCGTGCGATCACGCTCGCCGCGATCCGCGCGCTCGATCTCGACGAGGCCTGGTGGCTGGTGTCGCCGGGCAATCCGCTAAAGGACGGGGTCGGCGACATGGCGCCGCTCGCGATGCGGCTCGCCTCGGCGAAGCGGCAGGCGCGCCGCGCGCCGATCCGCGCGACCGATATCGAGGCGCGGCTGCACACCCGTTACACGCTTGACACGTTGCGCAAATTGCAGCGCCGCTACCCGCGTCGGCAGTTCATCTGGCTGATGGGCGCGGACAATCTGGCGCAATTCCATCGCTGGCGCGGCTGGCGCGAGATCGCGCGTACGATGCCGATTGCGGTGATCGCGCGTCCGGGGTATGAGCGGGCTGCCCGGGCGAGCGTCGCCATGGGTTGGCTGCGACGCTTCCAACGGCCCGCAAGCCACGCGAAGCATTGGACGATGTGGAGATTGCCGGCACTCGTGCTGTTGCGCTTCCGCCCCGACCCTACCTCCGCTACCGCGGCCCGTGCGGCCGATCCCGACTGGCACCGGCGCCACCCGGCCCAGCAACCCAGGAGTCCCCTTGGCGACTAACCCCCAAGCCGTGCGTCCGGCCGACCCGGCCGAAGTCGACGCGCTGCACCGGCTGATCATGGCGTCTCTCGAAGACGATCAGGCCGAGGACGTGATCACCATCCCGCTCGCCGGCAAGTCGACGATCGCCGATCATATGGTGATCGCCAGCGGCCGTTCGACGCGTCAGGTCGCCTCGATGGCGAACAAGCTCGCCGAGAAGATCAAGGCCGAATTCAAGCGTAGCGTACGGATCGAAGGCCTGCAGACCGCCGACTGGGTGCTGATCGACGCGAACGACGTCGTCGTCCACCTGTTCCGGCCCGAGGTGCGCACCTTCTACAATCTGGAACGGATGTGGCAGTTCGGCGATACCGTGTCGTCGTCGCTGAAGCCGCTGCCCGTTCCCCCCGCCGCTTCGACGCCCGAGGCCTGACATCCTTCTGCATGTCGTGGCGCGCGGACGGATCGGACGTTCGCCCGAGGCCGAGCTGGTCGCGCGCTACCTCAAGCGGATCGTCTGGCCGACGCGCGTCACCGAGCTGCCCGACGCCGGCGGCAAGCTGCCCGCGCTCGAGGCGCAGACGGTCCGCGTGCTGCTCGACGAAAAGGGCGAAGTGCTGGGGTCGCTCGACTTCGCGCGCCGGCTGGAGCGCTGGCGCGACACCGGCACGCGCGAGGTGCGCTTCCTGATCGGTGCGGCGGATGGCTTCGGCGATGCCGAGCGCGCCGAGGCGGACCTGTTGCTGTCGTTCGGGCGCGCGACCTGGCCGCATATGCTGGCGCGGGCGATGCTGGCGGAGCAATTGTTCCGCGCGACGTCGATCCTCGCGGGACATCCGTACCACCGGGAGGGGTGATGGCCGGCGCGTCGCTGTCATCCCGCCGCGACGGGAGGGCGTCGAGAGCGCCGGAAGGGGGCAGGCGGATCGCTGTGTGGTGCCTCGCGCTGCTCGCGCTCGCGCTTCCCGCGCAGGGCCAGACCCTCACCGATCAACGCCAGCGCCTCGCCGCTGCCCGGCGCGACGCCACGCTCGCCGCACGCCGCGCCGACGATCTCGCCCGCGATGCCGCCGCCGAACGCGACGCCGCCGACAAGGCACGCGCCGAGGAGGCGGCGCTGACCGCCCGCGTCGCCGCTGCCGAAGCGACCCTCGCCGCCGCTCGTGCCCGGCAGGCGATCGTCGCGCGGCTGCTCGCCGACCAGCAGGGCCGTCTCGCCGCGCAGCAGCAACCCGTCGCGCGCCTGCTCGCCGCGCTGACCGCACTTGCCCGCCGCCCCGCGCTGGTGGCGATCGCCCAGCCCGGCTCGGTCGACGATCTCGTCCACGTCCGCGCGGTGCTCGGTGGCGCGCTGCCGGTGGTCCGGGCGCGTACCGACGCGGTGCGTCAGGCGATCGCGCGCACCCGCGCCTTGCAGGCCGACGCCGCGCTCGCCGCCACGGCGCTGCGCGACGGGCGCGTGCGGCTCGAAGCCGATCGCACCGCGCTCGCCCGTCTCGAGGCGACGCACCGCCAGCGTAGCGAGACGCTCGGCCGCACCGCGATGAGCGAATCGGACCGCGCGCTGGCGCTCGGCGAGCGTGCCCGCGATCTCGTCGATTCGCTCGGCGCCGGCGATGTCGCGCGCGTCCGCGCCGCCGATCTCGCCGCCCTGCCGGGGCCGCTGCCGCGCCCGCTCGCTGCGGGCAGCATCGCGCCGACACCCGCTCGCGGCGTCTATCGGCTGCCGGTACGCGGTCGCCTCGTCACCGGACTCGACGAGATTTCCGACGCCGGTGTCCGCGCGCGCGGCCTGACCTTCGCCGTCGCCGCCGATGCGCCGGTAATCGCGCCGGCGGGCGGCATCGTCCGTTATGCCCGCGCCTTCCGCGGCTATCGCGGCATCGTCATCATCGATCATGGCGATGGCTGGACCAGCCTCGTCACCGGCCTCGGCGCGACCCGCGTCCGGGCCGGCGAGCGCGTCGCCGCGGGCATGCCGCTCGGTCGCGCGGCCGCCGGCGAGGCGCCGCAGATCACCGTCGAGCTGCGCCGCCGCGGCCGGCCGATGGACATTGCCGCGCTGCTCGGCTGAGCCGGCCGCGAAGTCAGCCTGCATTCAGCCGCGCTGCGCTTTGCTCCGGCCCGAGAATGCGGCTAAACGAGCCAAGTCTCTCCGCCTTCAGGATGTTCGATGGCCCGTCCGCTACTTACCGCGACTGCACTCCTCGGCTCGCTGTCCCTCATCCCGCTCGCGACGCAGGCGATGGCCGCGGTCGACACCGATACCTATCGCGAATTCGACCAGTTCCTCGACGTCTTCAACCGGATCAAGTCGGACTATGTCGACAAGGTCGACGACCAGAAGCTCATCAAGGGCGCGATCCAGGGCATGCTCGCCAGCCTCGATCCGCATTCGAGCTACGTCGACGCGCTCGACTATGACAATCTGCGCATCCAGACCGAGGGCAATTACGGCGGCCTCGGCCTCACCGTCCAGATGGAGGACGGCGCGGTCAAGGTCGTCGCACCGCAGGAGGATGCGCCCGCGCAGCGCGCCGGCGTCAAGTCGGGCGATTACATCACCCATATCGACGGCAAGCTGATCTATGGCGAGACGCTCGACGAGGCGGTGGCGCTGATGCGCGGCAAGCCGGGCACCAAGATCAGCCTGACGCTGGTGCGGCCCGGCCAGACCAAGCCGGTCGAGGTGACGATGAACCGCGAGGTGATCGTCCAGAAGCCCGTAAAATGGGAAGTCCGCGGCGACGTCGGCTACGTCAATATCAACACCTTCTCGGAAAGCACCGGCGCCGACACCCGCGCCGCGATCATGGCGATCGACAAGAGCCTCGGCCACCGCCCGCTCGGCTATGTCGTCGATCTGCGCGACAATGGCGGCGGCCTGCTGACGCAGGCGATCGCGGTCAGCGACGCCTTCCTCGATCACGGCGAGATCGTCTCGCAGCGCGGGCGAGAAAAGAGCGACATCGAACGCTATTTCGCCAAGCCCGGCGACGACGCGCACGGCCTGCCGGTCGTCGTGCTGACCAACCCCGGCACCGCCTCCGCCTCGGAGATCGTCGCCGGCGCGTTGCAGGACCATCACCGCGCGCTGGTGATGGGCGAGCGCAGCTTCGGCAAGGGTTCGGTGCAGACGCTGCTGCCGCTCGGTCCGCAGACCGCGCTGCGCCTCACCACCGCGCGCTATTACACGCCGTCGGGCCGCAGCGTGCAGGAGGGCGGGATCGAGCCCGACATCAAGGTGCCGCAGATCAGCGACCCCGATTTCAAGTCGCGCCCGGTGTTCCGCGAGGCCGATTTGCGCCGCCACCTCATCAACGAGGTCAAGGCGGACAACAAGATCCTCGAGGAGGACACCAAGGACGATCCGCGCTTCGCGATGACCGCCGACCAGCTCAAGAAGCAGGGCATCGACGACTTCCAGCTCTATTATGCGCTGAAGACCGTGGCGCGGCTCGGCGGCCCGGCGCAGGTCGCCGCCGCGACCAAGCCCCGCCCGATCCCGGCGGCGACGCCGACCCCGCCGGCGAAGTGAGGTCGGAATGACCCGTAACGAGCGCCTCGCCCGCTGGATCGCGCTGCTGCTGCCCGCGGCGCTGCTCGCCGGCGCATGGGGCTCGCAGCTCGTCGGGCATCTCTACCCGTGCGAGATGTGCCATTGGCAGCGCTGGCCGCATTATGCCGCGCTGCCCTTCGCTTTGCTCGCCTTCGTCGTGCCGCAGCGGAGCATCGCCAAGGCGTTCGTCATCGTCGCCGCGCTGCTCATCGCGGTGTCGGGCGCGATCGGCGTCGCGCATGCCGGGGTCGAATATCATTGGTGGAACGGCTTCACCGCCTGCACCCAGACGGTCGACCTGCGCGGCCTCGGACCCGACGCGCGGCTGGCGGCGCTGATGAGAGCACCGGTGATCCGCTGCGACGTCGCGCAATGGAGCCTCGGCGGGATTTCGCTCGCCGGCTTCAATGCGATCCTTTCGCTTGGCGGCGCCGGTCTTATCTTGTGGCTGATGAGGAAAGCGCGATGACGGCAGAGACCCCGCAGCCCGCCCGCCGGTGGAAGCCCGGCGACCGGCGCGAACCGACCGAGGCGATGATCCGCGTCGATCAGGCCGGCGAATTCGGCGCGATCCGCATCTATGCGGGTCAGCTCGCGGTGTTTGGCGATCGTCATCCGGCGAGCCGCGCGATCCACCATATGGCGAGCCAGGAGGAACGCCACCGCGCCTTCTTCGACGATCTGATCGTCAAGCGCGGCGTCCGCCCGACGCTGCTCCAGCCGATCTGGGACAAGGCGGGGTTCGCGCTCGGCGCGATCACCGCGGCGATCAGCCCCAATGCGGCGATGGCCTGCACCGCGGCGGTCGAAACCGTGATCGACACCCATTATCAGGAGCAGCTCGACGAACTCGGCGCGAGCGAGCCCGAGCTGACCGAAGCGATCCGCGACTTCCAGGCGGAAGAGCTGGAGCATCGCGACCATGCGCTCGCCGCCGGCGCCGAAAATGCCATCGCCTATCCGGTGCTGAGCGGGCTGATCCGGCTCGGTACGCAGGCGGTGATCGCCGCGGCGAAGCGGATTTGAGAGGAAGACCCATGCGTAGGATCATCGCCACCGCCCTGTTGCTGACCGCCGCCGCGGCGCCGGCCCAGCAGGCGACGCCCGGCGCGGCGCAGGTGACGTCGACCC
>NZ_SCMZ01000013.1:0-89974 GCF_005503285.1 Sphingomonas sp. 2SG | reverse complement strand
GGCCGGCGTCGGGAATGGCGTCGTCGCCCGCCCCGTCGCCATCGTTGCGCCACGCATCGCGGACCCCTGGGCTGCCGCCGCCGATCTGTTCTTCAAGGTCGCCGCGCGCGACGACGCCATTCCCGACGCCGGCCTCCCCCGCGCGGTCGCGCAGGACGGCGACGGTTTCATCTGGCTGGCGACCGACGGCGGCCTCGCCCGCTGGGACGGCACCGGCTTCAAGACCTATTCGACCGAACCCGCCGACGGCGCCGGGTCGCTGCCGGAGCTGATGGTCAACACGCTGTTCACGGATCGCGGCGGCCGGCTGTGGCTGGGCATGAGCGCCGAGGGGCTGCTGTGGCGTGATCCGCTCACCGACAGCTTCCATCGCCCGCCCAACCGCACGCCGCTGGATCGTGCCCATGTCATGGCGATCATCGACGACGACGCCGGCGGCCTGTGGGTCGGCAGCGAGGCCGGGCTGAGCCACATCCGCGGCTCCGACCATCGCGCGACGCTCGTCAAGGGTCTGCCGCCGGGCCGGATCGGCGCGGTGCATCGCGACCGCAAGGGGCAATTGTGGGTCGGCGACGAATCGCGGTTGTTCCGCCGCGACGTCACCGGCGGCTTCGTCGCGGTGCCGGTACCCGGTGTGGTCGGGACGATCACCGCGCTACATGCCGATGGCGACGGCCGGCTGTGGATCGCCACCGCCGGATCGGGCTTCCACGTCCTCGCGCCCGACGGCGGCGTCCGCCACCTGCCGGTCACGGTCGACGGGCATGCGGTGCCGCTCGGCACGATGGTCGACGCCGGCAACGGCGAACTGTGGACCTCGTCGCGAGCGGGGATCATCGCGGTCCACCCTGCGACGATGCGGATGCGGCGCCTCGCGCATGACCCGCAACTGCCCGCCAGCCTCGCCGAAGACGGGCTCAACCATCTGATCCGCGACCGGTCGGGACTGGTGTGGATCGTCGGCGACGCGACGCTCTCCTATGTCGATCCCGCCCCGCGCCGCGTGCTCGGCCTCGTGAACGCGCTGCGCACCGGTCCGCGACAACAGCCCGACAGCGCCTGGTCGCTCGGCGTCGCGCCGGACGGCGCGCTCTGGTACGGCTCCCCGGACATTCCGGGATCGCGCCTCGCTCCCGCCGCCGGTGGCGGCCTCGCGCCGCCGCAGCGGCTGCCGGCGGCCGTGCGCAACGTCCAGTCGATCGCTTTCGCCCCAGACGCCGCCTTCACCGCCGGCGAGGCCGGGCTGTTCCGCCTGTCGCTCGACGGGCGGCGCGCGCAGCGGCTGTCGGCGCAGGCCTGGTCGCGGGTGCTGCTGCACGGCGATCGGCTCTACGTCGGCAACGGCCTCGGCGTCGCGCTGGTCGATCCGCGCCACCCGGGACCGCCGCGCGCCCTGCCCTGGTCGAAGGCGCTCACCGACCTGCGCGTCCGTTCGCTCGCCTTCACGCCCGACGGCATGCTGTGGGTGGGAACGGCGCGCGGGCTCAACCGCGTCGATCCCGCCAATGGTCGCGTCGTCGGCATCCGCCCCGGCGACGACGGTGCCAACGGGCTGCGCGCCAATTTCGTCGGCACCTTGCTGTGCGATAGCGACGGGCGGTTATGGGCGGGGACGATCGGCGGCGGCATCACCGTCTTCGCCCGCAGCGCCGGTGCATGGCGGCCGGTGGCGCATCTCGGCCGCCGCGAGGGATTGCCGCACGATACCGTCGACAAATTGCTGCTCGGTAGCGACGGCGACGTCTGGGCGAGCACCGATGGCGGCATCGCGCGGATCGACCCCGCCAGCCTGACGATCACGCCGCTCCACGCGTCCGACGGCGTCCCCTTCACCGCTTATTGGACCGGCGCCGGCGCCACGCTGCCCGATGGCCGGCTGGTGTTCGCCGGGTTCGGCGGATTGACGATGATCGATCCCGCCGTGCCGCCGCGCGAGGCGGCGGACGCACCGTTGCGCTTCACCACGGTACGCGGCAACGACAAGGCCTTCGTGCCGGCGCCGGGGCGGATGCTGACCATCGGTGCCGGCGAACGCAGCCTCACCGCCGACTTCGCGCGGCTCGACTATGCCGCCGCGCGCGATCAGGTCTACGTCTACCGTCTGTTCCCGCAGGAGACCGACTGGACGCGGGTCGATGCGATGCACCGCAGCGCGCGCTACACCAATCTGCCGCCGGGCCGGTCGACATTGGTCGTCCGCGCGCTGGGCGCGGGCGATCGCGGCAGCCTGCACGTCGTCGGCGCGCCGCTGACGCTGGAGATCGACGTCGAGACACGCTGGTTCGAGACGAGCGCGTTCCGCATCGCCGCCGCCGCGGCGATCGTCGCGGCGCTGCTCGCTTTGCTCAACCTGCGGCTGCGCGCGGCGCGCAAGCGCGAGCGGCAGCTCGAATCGCTGGTCGAGCGGCGTACCGCCGAGCTGCTCGTCAGCCGGTCCGAGCTGGAGAAGCTGGCCTACACCGACACGCTGACCGGGCTCGGCAACCGCCGATTGTACGGCGAGATGCTCGCCCGCCACCTCGGCGACGCGCGGCATGCGCCGTTCGGATTGCTGCTTATCGATCTCGACCGGTTCAAACAGGTCAACGACGCGCTCGGCCACGATGTCGGCGACGCACTGCTGATCGAGGTCGCCGACCGGCTGAGCGCGACGATCCGCCAGCACGACAGCATCTTCCGCCTCGGCGGCGACGAATTCGCGATCATCCTCGCCGGCCTCGACGGCGCGCCTGCGATCGACGAATTGTGCCGCCGCCTCTACGCCGCCTTCACCGCGCCGGTCGCGGCGGGCAACCACCGCCTGCAGGTCGCGCTGAGCATCGGCGCGGTCGTCGCGCGGGCGGAGGGGATGTCGACCGAGGCGGTCTACAAGCTCGCCGATCTCGCGCTCTACGACGCCAAACGCGCCGGCCGCGGCACCTGGCGCCTCTCGCCGATCGACCCGGACGTCTGACGGCACACATGCGTCTGGGTCGCCCGACGCGCTCGCTTCATCGTGCGTACGGAGCGCCTCGACGTGGATGGCGGCGCGTCATGTCTGCGCCGCCGGTCCGGGATCGGCGCGCCCGCTATAAAGCGTCCTAGGGTCAGGGGTAAGGGAAGCGGGATCGCTTTGAACAAGCCGAAACCGCGGCAGGCGGGGCAGCGCTTCGCTCGCGCTCGCTTGCGTCACAGGCTTGCCCATGCGCGGGGGCGGATCGACGGATGGTTCCCCGACCGCGAGTTCATCATGCGCTCGCAGGGTCAGGTGCGGTTCCTCCGCATTTCCACGCGCACGCAGAAGCGCGCGGCGATGGGTGTGGCGGTGCTGGTGCTGGCCTATGTCGGCTCGATCGCCACGCTCGCGGTGATCCGCTGGCGCGACTCCTACGACATCGATGCCCTGCTCACCCGCCAGGCGCGCGTCGAAAAGGCTGATAATCGCGTTTCCGCCTATCGCAAAAACCTCGACGGCGTCGCGTCCGACCTGCAGCGGCGGCAGGATTTCATCGAGAAGGTGACGCAGGCGCATCTCGGCAAGCTGCCGCGCGACGCCAAGCGCGACGAGACCGTCACCAACAGCAGCGGCGAAGCGCGCAGGGTGATCGACAAGGTCAGCGCCGCCGTGCCCGAGGCCGGCAATCTCGCGCGGGCTGAGGCGCGTCAGATCGCCTTCGTCGAGAGCCTGACGCGCTATGCCGACCGCCGCGCCGCGACCGATGCCGCGACGATGCGCAAGCTCGGCGTCAACCCGCAGATGCTGCTGGCAGCGCGCGACGATGGCGAGGCGATGGGCGGGCCGCTGTTCGCGCTGTCGACCAACGCCGATGGCTCGATCGATCCGCGCTTCGCCCGGCTCGGCGCCAGCCTGGCGCGGATGAGCGCGCTGGATCAGGCACGCTCCCGCATGCCGCAGGTGCTGCCCGCGAGCATCGATTCGATCTCCAGCGGCTTCGGCTATCGCTCCGACCCGTTCACCCGGCACGGATCGTTCCACCCCGGCCTCGATTTCCGCGGCCCGCTCGGCGCGCCGATCTACGCCGCGGCGCGCGGCGTGGTGAGCTTCGTCGGCCAGCGATCGGGCTACGGCAATTGCGTCGAAGTGACGCATGGCAGCGGCCTCGTCACGCGCTACGCGCATATGTCCGCGTTCCGCAGCCATGTCGGCCAACAGGTGGTCGCGGGCCAGACGATCGGCGCGATCGGCTCCACCGGGCGCTCGACCGGGCCGCATCTGCATTTCGAGGTGCGGATCAACAACCGCCCCACCAACCCCCGTCCCTTCCTAGAGGCGCGCAGCCATGTTTCATCGAAGATCGTCCGCCAATCTGCCGGCCCAGCCCCGGCCGCCGGCCCCGCCGAAGATTCCGGTCCAGACAAGGGTAGCGACTGAAGCCATGAGCAAGAATGCCACATTCTCGATGATCGGCGCCGACGTCGTCATCACCGGCGACCTCTCCGCCTCGGCCGACGTGCATATCGACGGCCGGATCCACGGCGACGTCAACTGCCTCGCGCTGGTGCAGGGCGCGGCCAGCGAGATGATCGGCACGATCACCGCCCAGTCGGCGCATCTGGCCGGCACGGTGCGCGGCAGCATCGTCGTCGTCGACCTCGTCATCCAACGCAGCGCGCATATCGTCGGCGACGTGCATTACGAGACGCTGACGATCGAACAGGGCGCGCGCGTCGAAGGCACGTTCGCCAAAGGCGGCGCCGAGGCCCCGGGGACGACGATCCCTGTCGAGCCGGCCGCCCGCGAACCCTATGAGAACCCGCCGCTGACATGGCAGGGCGACGACCCCGACGGGACGGCGGAGTGATCCGCCGGCCCGGCTACCCCTGCCAGCCGGGCCGCAGCGCCAGCCGCAGGACGCGGTCGTTCGCGGTCAGGTAGAGCGCGCGGCCCTTCTCGCCGAAGGCGCAATTGGCGATCGGCGCGCCGCTTTCGATCAGGCCGAGCGGCTCGGCCTCGGGCGTCATGAGCATCATGCCGCCCGGTACCGAACAGACCAGGGTCCCGTCGCGTGCGACCTTCATCCCGTCGGGCAGGCCCGGCCCGCCGGCCGCCTTCATCGCCTTCGCGTCGAGCAGCACCCGCCCTGCCCCCGGCCTGCCGGCGGCATCGAGGTCGTAGACCATGATCCGCGGTGCCGCCTCGTCGGAGACCGAGACGTAGAGCCGCCGCTCGTCGGGCGACAAGGCGATGCCATTGGGGCGGGTCAGGCCGCCCTCGATCAGCGTCACCTTGCCGTCGGGGTGGCGCCGGTAGACGCCGTTGACCGATTGCTCCTTGAGCGGCGAGGCATCGCCGTCGGCGAAGCCATAGGGCGGATCGGTGAACCAGATGCTGCCGTCGCGCGCGACGTGCAGGTCGTTGCAGCTGTTGAAGCGCTTGCCGTCGTAGCGATCCGCCAGCACCGTCCGTCGGCGGGTGGCGAGATCGACGCGGTCGATGCTGCGCCCGCCGCTGTTGGCGATCAGCAGCCCGCCGCCGCGATCGAGCGCAAGCCCGTTCGACCCCGCTTCGCGGACCAATTTGGGGTCGGTGCCCGCGGCGCCCGACGGGCTGAGGAACGGCGTCGCGCCGCGCCCGCGCTGCCAGCGCCGGATGAGGTTGGCGGGCGGATCGGAGAACAGCAGATAGCCCCCGGCCGGCACCCATACCGGCCCTTCTGCCCAGCGGATGCCGGTCGCGATCACCTCGGGCTGCGTGCCGGGCACGATCATCCGGTCGAGGCCGGGGGCGATGCGGCGGACGCGCGGCGCCTCCGGCGTCTGGGCACCGGCGCGCGTCGCGAGGAGCGCCAGCCCGCCGGCCAACACCGTGCGGCGATCGAGCGGGATCATTCCGGTGCCACCTGCGCGGTGCCGGCGCGGGTCAGCGTCAGGATCGGTCGCGCGGTCGCGGTGACGCGGCCCCAGGCAGGCAGGCCGGATCCGTTCGGATCGCCGGTCTTGACGAAATTGACCAGATAGCGGCTGATCGTCCGCGCCGCGGTGCGGTCGGCATCGCTGGTCGCGGCGCCATATTTGATCGCGGCGGTGTCGAAGAAAAACGGGATATCGGTGGCATGCCCCGCCCCCTTGGTCTGCGGCGTCACCGCGGAGGTCGCGACATAGTCGAAGCGATAATGATAGACCGGCACATTCTTGCTCGCGAGCAGCACGGCGACGTCGCGCGCGCCGGCGATCATTGCGCCGGTCGGACCACCGATGTCGGCGCTGGTCGCGCCGATCATCACCGGCACCTTGGCGAAGCGGCCGGCGTCGTAGGCGGTGCGTGGATCGACGAAGGTGCGCCCGTCGGGCACCGGCCCGCTATAGCCGCCCTGCCCCATCGACGCGAGATTGAGGCCATTGACCACCTGCTCGGCAGGCAGCGCGCGCAGCTTGGCGGCGGCCTGCGGATCGTCGGCGGCGATGCCCTTGCCGCTGGCGAAGGCGACGCCCGCCGCCTCCGCGGTCGCCAGCGAACTGCCGTGGTTCGACCCGTCGCCGCCCGACTGGATCACCGCGCGCTGGAACAATCCCGCCGCCGCCGGCGAGCTGAGCATCGCATGGACCGACATGCCGCCGGCGCTCTCGCCGATGATCGTGACGTTGTCGGGGTCGCCGCCGAAGCGCGCGATATTGGCCTTCACCCAGCGCAGCGCGGCGAGCTGGTCGAGCAACCCGTAATCCGCGTCGGCGGGCTTGAGGCCGGGATGGGCGAAGCTGCCGAACCGGCCGAGCCGATAGTTGAAGCTCGTCACTACGATGCCCGACCGCGCCAGCGCCGCGCCGCTATAGGTCGGCGGCGACGACCCGCCGTTGACGAAGCCGCCGCCGTAGATCCACACCATCACCGGCAGCTTCTTGGCGTCGCCCGCCGGCCGCCAGACGTTAGCGTAGAGGCAATCCTCCGCCGGCGCGGTGCCGAGCGGCGCGGCGTCGCTCGGGAAGGGCAATTGCATGCAATCGGCGGCATAAGCGGTCGCGTCGCGCACCGCGGTCCAGCGCGCCACCGGCTGCGGCGCCCGCCAGCGCAGCGAGCCGACCGGCGGCGCGGCGAAGGGGATGCCCTTGAAGGCGACGACCCCGTCCGCACGCGCGCCGCGCACCGGGCCGTCGACGGTGCGCACCACCGGCGCGTCCTGCGCCGCCACCGCGCCCGGCACCGCCGCGAGCAGCAGCGCCAGCCGAACAAATTTGGATATCATCCACCGCTCTCCGGTCGTTTCTCGTCCGCCCCTCGATGACACGCCGGTGCCCCCTTGGGCAACGACTGGATTGATCCGACGCGGCCACCCTGACCAAAGTCGAGGGCCGCCGCAACGTCACCCGAGATAGGCGGCAAGCCGCTCCGCCGTGCCCCCGGGCACGTGCAGGCCGAGCTTGCTGCGCCGCCACAGCACGTCCTCGGCTGTCTGCGCCCATTCCTGCGCGACGAGATAGTCAACCTCGGCGGTGAACAGTCCGCCGCCAAGGTCCTGCCCCGGATCGCGGTCGAGGATCGCGGTCGTGCGCGTACCGTACGCGTGTGCCAGCCGCCGCAGCAGATCGCGCGACACCTCGGGATAGCGCGCCTGCAAGCCGGTCAGGAAGCGCCCGAAATCCGCATCCGGCAGATCGCCGCCGGGCAGCACCGCCCCCGCCGTCCACGCCGCCGCCTGCGACCCGAGCAGCGGCGCGAGATCGCGCAGCGCATGTTCGGCGAGCTTGCGATAGGTGGTGATCTTGCCGCCGTAGACGCTCAGTATCGGCGCCCGCCCCTCGCCCGCGTCGAGATCGAGCACATAGTCGCGCGTCACCGCCGAGGCATTCGCTGCCTTGTCGTCGTAGAGCGGCCGGATGCCCGCATAGCTCCAGACGATGTCGTCCGCTTCGACTCTGTGCTCGAAATAGCGGGCGATCGTGTCGAGCAGATAGTGCGTCTCGGCCGCATCGATCGCCGCGCGACCGGGCGGCGCGTCCCACGCGGCGTCGGTCGTCCCGACGAGGGTGAACCGCCCTTCGTAGGGGATAGCGAAGACGATCCGCCGGTCGTCGTTCTGGAGCATGAAGGCATGATCGCCTTCGTAGAGCTGCGGCACGACGATATGGCTGCCCTTGACCAGCCGCACGCCGCGATCGTTGCGCGCTCCCGCAGTCCGGCCGAGCACGTCGGCGACCCATGGCCCCGCCGCATTGACCAGCGCCCGTGCACGGACCATCCGGACGTGACCGTCCTTGTCGGCGATCTCCGCGGTCCAGCCGTCCGCGCCGCGCTGCGCGCGCACCAGCCGCGTCCGGGTCGCGATACGCGCGCCACGCTCCGCCGCGTCGCGCGCGTTGAGCACGACGAGCCGGCTGTCCTCGACCCAGCAGTCCGAATAGACGAATGCCTTGCCGGCCCGTTCGGACAGGCCCTGCCCGAACGGCGACCGCGCCAGCGCGACGCTCTGCGTCCCCGGCAGTTTGCGGCGGCCGCCGAGATGATCGTAGAGGAACAGCCCTGCCCGCACCATCCACGCCGGCCGCGGCGAATGCGTCTGCGGCAGCACGAAGCGCAACGGCCAGATGATGTGCGGCGCCATCCCCCACAGGCGCTCGCGCTCGATCAGCGCCTCGCGGACCAGCCGGAACTCACCATATTCGAGGTAGCGCACGCCGCCGTGGATCAGCTTGGTCGAGGCGGACGAGGTATGGCTGGCGAGATCGTCCTGCTCGACCAGCAGCACCGACAGCCCCCGCCCCGCCGCGTCGCGTGCGATGCCGGTCCCGTTGATGCCACCGCCGACGACCAGCACGTCGACACTCTCGTCCGGCCCCCGTTCCATCGTCAAAATCCTTCGCTTTCGTCGCGCTGCGAGCAATACCGCATCCCGGAGCGAAACGAAGCACAGGAGAGACGGATGGCCAAGACGCACATTCTGGTCATCGATCAGGGCACGACCTCGACGCGCGCGATCGTCTTCGACGGCGCCGCCCGCCGCGTCGCCATCGCCCAGGCCGAATTCGCGCAACATTATCCGGCACCCGGCTGGGTCGAGCACGATCCGGAGGACATCTGGCGCGACGCGCTCGCCACCGCACGAACGGCACTCGCGAACAGCGGCCTCGCCGCCGCCGATCTCGCCGCGATCGGCATCACCAACCAGCGCGAGACGGCAGTAATCTGGGATCGCGCCACCGGCGAACCGATCCATCGGGCGATCGTCTGGCAGGACCGGCGCGGTGCGGCACGCTGTCAGGAGCTGAAGGCCGACGGTGCCGAGGATCTGGTTCGCACGCGCACCGGGCTGCTGATCGATCCCTATTTCTCGGCGACCAAGATCGCCTGGCTGCTCGACAACGTCGCGGGCGCACGTGGCCGCGCGGAGCGTGGCGAGCTCGCCTTCGGCACGATCGACAGCTTCCTGCTGTGGCGGCTGACCGGCGGCGCGGTGCATGCCACCGACATCACCAACGCGTCGCGGACGATGCTCTACGACATCCTCCGTCAGGACTGGGACGCCGAGCTGTGCCGACTGCTGCGCGTGCCCGCGGCGATGCTGCCGCAGGTGCATGACAACGCTTATGTCTACGGCATCACCCGTCCCGACCTGCTCGGCGCCGCGGTGCCGGTGGCGGGGATCGCCGGCGACCAGCAGGCCGCCTTGTTCGGGCAGGCGTGCTTCGAGCCCGGCATGGCCAAATCGACCTATGGCACCGGCTGTTTCATGCTGCTCAACACGGGAACGGAGGCGGTCGCCTCGCAGCATCGGCTGCTCACCACCCCCGCCTATCGGCTCGACGGACGCACCGTCTACGCGCTGGAAGGATCGATCTTCATCGCCGGCGCCGCGGTCAAATGGCTGCGCGACGGCATCGGCGTCATCACCCACGCCAGCCAGACCGACGATCTCGCCACCCGCGTTCCCGACAATCACGGCGTTTACATGGTCCCCGCCTTCACCGGGCTCGGCGCGCCGCATTGGGACCCGGACGCGCGCGGTGCGATCTTCGGGCTGACGCTCGGCGCCGGCGCGGCGCATCTCGCCCGCGCCGCGCTGGAGGCGGTGGCGTTCCAGACGATGGATCTCGCCGAAGCGATGGCGGCCGACGGCGGCGGCCATCCGGCGATCCTGCGCGTCGATGGCGGCATGGCGGCGAACGACTGGCTGTGCGGCTTCCTCGCCGACATGATCGACACGCCGGTCGAACGCCCGACCGACCTCGAGACGACCGCACGCGGGGCCGCCTTCCACGCCGGCCTCGCCACCGGCGTCTGGTCGGGGCTCGATCATCTCGCCCGGCTCTGGTCGCGCGACCGCTGCTTCGCGCCGACGATGCGCGCGGAGGAACGCGCGCCGCTCGCCGCGGGCTGGCATGATGCCGTACGGCGGACGTTGAGTACGCACTAAGTAAAGGCGCAGCGATCGGGAATCCGGAGCATGCATGGCAAGTCAAGCGACGCCTTCGATGGCGAAGTCGATGGCCAAACGTATCGGAACAAACGCTAAATTCTATTTCCGATCGCCCGCGCTCCCAGTGTCCGTAAAGATACGGTAGCTTGAAAAGAAACCCGTAATCGGTAAAAAGCAACCCCGCCGCGCCGGCGGGCTTCGCGGAGTCTCTACAAGACCTGGACAAATATCACGAACCAGGGGGACTTTGATGCACTATCGTCGTTCGCGTCAGGCGCGATGCCTGATCGCCGCCTCCGCTGCCGCACTCGCGGCAGCGCCGGCCGCCGCCCAGACGCAGGCGCCTGCGCCCAGACCGGGGACCGTCACCGAGGACGCCGATGGCGCGATCATCGTCACCACGACCGCGCAGAAGCGGTTCGAGAACCTCCAGAACGTGCCGATGCCCGTCCAGGTGGTGCTGCCTTCGCAGCTCGACGCGCAGGGCGCGCATCATTTCCAGGATCTCGACAAGGTGATGCCGTCGCTCGTCATCCGGCCGGCGAACCATCCGGTGAACTACAACGTGGCGATGCGCGGCATCGGCACCTTCGCTTATGCGATCGGGGTGGAATCGAGCGTCGCGGTGACCGTCGACGGCGCGCCGGTGGCGTTTCTGGCGCGCGCGATCACCGACCTGCCCGACGTCGCGATGATCGAGGTGCTGCGCGGGCCGCAAAGCACGCTGTACGGCAAGTCGGCCTCGGCCGGCCTCATCAAGATCATGACAACGCAGCCGACCGACCAGCTGCATATCCGCGCCAACGCGCGCATCACCGGCGATCACGAATTCGCCGAGCAGCTGAGCGTCACCGGGCCGCTGACCGATACACTCGGCTTCGTTTTCTCGGGCGGCTACACGCATTGGGACGGCAACGCCCGCAACCTCGACAACGGCAAGCGCGCCAATGGCCGCGAGACGCTCAACTCGCGCGCCAAGCTGCGCTGGAAGGCCAGCCCCGGGCTCACCTTCACCCTGTCGGGCAATTATCTGACCGGCAATTCCACCGCCGCGCGACCGTTCGTTGCGATGTCGCCCGACGCGCGGTTGCGCGGCGACCCCGCCCTCACCAGCGCGGTCGCGCTGCCGGGGGTCGTGATCGGTCCGAACAATCAGAACGTCGCCTACAACGCCCGCTCGGGCACGCAATATCACGGCGGCGGCGGACTGCTGCGGACCGAACTCAGTCTGGGAACGCTGAACCTGCTCAGCCTGACGAACTACGACCGGTTCAAGCTCGACGACTATTTCGACTATGACGATACCGCCGCCAGGAAACGCGTCGGCAATGCGCGCGAGATCGGCACCTTCCGGTCGCGGCTGTTCAGTCAGGAGGTGCGGCTGCTGTCGCCCGACGATGCGGCGTTCCGCTATGCGCTCGGCGTCTATTACGCCAACACCGGCTTTGAACGCCCGTTCGACCGCGGCCCCGGCTTCGCCTTGTCCAACCTGTACGCCACGGCGGGCTCGCGGCAGATCGCCGGCTTCGGCCAGATCGACTGGGAGTTCGTGCCGCACCTCACCGCGACGGCCGGCGGCCGCATCCAGAACGAGCGCGTCGATTACACTTATGCCAATCGCCTGCTCGCCCGGCGCGATCCGACCGCGAAGAGCTATTTCGCCGGTCACGACAGCGACAACGTCTTCACCTATCGTCTCGGCCTCGACTATCAGGCGACCCGCGACCTGATGCTCTTCGGCAGCTATGCGACCGGCTACAAGGGGCAGGCCTATGACCTGTCGACCGGGTTCGACCAGAAGCGCGCCGAAAGTGGCCCGATCCGGCCCGAACGCTCGCGCGACAAGGAGATCGGCGTGCGCAGCCAGTGGTTCGATCGTCACGTGACGTTCAACCTCACCTTCTTCAACACCCATTATCGCGATCTGCAGGCACAGACGATCGAGACCTTCCCCGACGGCACGTTCATCAACCGGCTGACCAACGTCGGCCGGCTGGTGACCCGCGGCATCGAGGTCGAAAGCTCGGTACGGCCGACGGACGATGTCACGCTGACCGGCAATGCGACCTATTTGCGCGCCAACTACGTCTCCTTCCCCTCCGCGCCCTGCTATGCGTTGCAGACCGAGGCGCAGGGCTGCACCGGCAATCCCCGTCGCCAGAATCTCAGCGGCGAACGGCTGCCGCAGGCCCCGACGTGGCGGATCAATGCGATCGCCGACTATTCGCCGGCGCTCGACGACAAGCGGCGCGGCGTGATTCAGGTCGCGTGGCAATATCAGGGCGCGCTCTATTACGCGCCGCGCGACCCGCAGGTGCTGCAGAACGCCTATCACATCGTCAACGTTAATCTCGGCGTGCGCGATCAGGCGCATCGCTGGGAAGCGGTCGCCTTCCTCGACAATGTGTTCGACCAGCGCCACTATAGCGCGATGGTCAACGTCGCGAGCAACTTCGACAATCGCGTCGCCACCGTCGCGATGCTGCCGCGCGACTATCGCCGCTACGGCGGCCTCCGCGTCGGGCTCAACTTCTAACCTGAGTATAAGTCTCGGATAAGAGACGACAATCCCGCTTGTATCTGTCTGACCGCCTCGACTACCAAGGTGGCGAGCCGTGAGTCGCGGCGGCAGACAGATCGCTCGTCGAAGCGGCGCAACAGGCCGGGCGCGCCCCGGTCGGGAGGAGGTGCATGATGGCGATCGGATGCCACCCCCGGTGCGGCATGACCCGGGCGTTCGATCCGTCGCGGCCCGCGGCAGGCGCATCACCCGGCGCGCCGCTTATCCTGCACAACGGAGCCTGACATGGACATCGGACGTCGTGACCTCCTACTCTCGGCGGCGGCGCTGACCGTCGGCTCCAGCGCGATCGGGCGGGCGGCCCCGGACCGGCCGCTCGGCTATGCCATCGTCGGCCTCGGCAGCTACGGCCTCGGCGTCATCATCCCGCAATTCGCCAATTGCACGCACAGCCGCCTCGCCGCGGTGGTCAGCGGCGATGCCGCCAAGGCGCAGCGCGTCGCGGCGGAACACGGCCTGCCGGCGCGATCGGTCTATTCCTACGCCAATTTCGACGCGATCCGCGACAATCCCGACGTCGACATCGTCTACGTCTGCCTGCCCAATTCGATGCACGCCGAATATACCATCCGCGCCGCCAAGGCCGGCAAGCACGTCATGTGCGAGAAGCCGATGGCGGTGTCGGTCGCCGAATGCGAGGCGATGATCGCCGCCTGCAAGAAGGCCAACCGCAAGCTGATGATCGGCTATCGCTGCCATTTCGAGCCATTCAACCTCGAGGCGATGCGGCTCGCCCGCACCGGCGCCGCCGGCAAGATCCGCTACGTCCGTACCGAGCATGGCTTCACCCAAGGCAGCCCGTCGGCGTGGCGGCTCAAGCGTGCGCTGGCGGGCGGCGGCTCGCTGATGGACATGGGCGTCTACAGCCTGCAGGCGGCGCGCTACATGACCGGCGAGGAGCCGATCGCGGTGACCGCGCGCGAATCCACCGACCGGCGCGATCCGCGCTTCACCGAGGTGGAGGACATGATCGAATGGACGCTGGAATTCCCGTCCGGCGCGATCGCCGGCTGCCAGTCGATGTACAGCGCCAACCAGAACCATATCCTGCTGATGGGCGACAAGGGCCGGATCGAGCTGGAGCCGGCGACGCGCTATGACGGCAATCACATGTGGCTGGGGCGCGACGGCCGCGAGCGCGAGGTGACGCCGCCCGCCGGCCCTGCGAAGACGCAATTCGCCGGCCAGCTCGACCACCTCGCACAATGCGTGCGCAGCGGACGCGAACCGATCGTCTCCGGCGAGGAAGGGCTGCGTGACATGCGCATCGTCGAGGCGATCTACCGCTCGGCACGCGGGGGCCGGACGATCCGGCTGGACGGCCGCGCATGACCGGCCTGCGTCTCTGCACCGCGCTGGCAATGCTGGTCGCGGCGCCGCTGGCGGCGCAGACCAGCGACCCCGCCCGCTTCGCCGCCGCCGCGGACGTGCGGACGCAGATCGCCGCAATGGCCAAGGCGATGAAGCCGGGCCAGGGGTTCGCGTGGCAGCCGTTGGTGCAGGCCGACGGTCATGTCGCCGCGCTCGAGATCTGGAAGTCGCCCGGTCGTCCCGCGGTCCATCCCGCGCAGGCGGAATATGTCATGGTCGTCGACGGCGCCGGTACAATGATCTCGGGCGGAACGCTCGCCGACGCCAAGGTAACCCGCCCGGATCTCACCGAGGGCAGCCGCATCGTCGGCGGAACGACGCGGACGCTGAAGCCCGGCGACGTCTTCCTCGTGCCCGCCGGCGTGCCGCATTGGTTCGGCATCACCGGCGAGCGGCTGGTACTGCTCGGCACCAAGTTGTCCACCGCCCGATGACGATCGGCACGCGCTGATCCTGCCTCGCGGTCGCAGCCGATCCGCCGCACATGCGGATCGGTTGCACCGCACTCGTGCTATAATCGAAGAACCGTCCGCGACTGACGCCGGCGCAATCGCACACGGCCGAATTGCACGCACGCGATGATTTCGCGGCGGCGCACTTATCGCATTAACGGCTTTTAAATCCATTACTGACCAAAAGGCAGTCGTTAGCTGTCTCGCCCGCTTTAGCATCGGCCTGCCGGCAAACGGCGTTGCGGTGCTATAATTCAATGAGGCGATCGAGACATGACCACCATGACGTTGGTGCTCAATGATGACGCATGCCTGAAGACGGTCGGGGATATTGCCGATCGTCTACGGGATGCTGCGTCCGAGCATGACAGCATTTGCCTCGATCTCGCCACGGCCGGCAATATCGACCTTAGTATCTTGCAACTTATTGAGTCCGCCCGGCGAAATGCTGCGGATGGCGGCGCGGCGGTGACGCTCGCCCAGCCCGCTTCGCCGGCGCTCGCCGCGCTGCTCGATCGCGCCGGCTTCCTGGCGGCGGCGTCGCCTGCCGACATCACCTTCTGGTTCCACGGAGAATTGCCGCAATGACCGCTTCCATCCTGACCGTCGACGACAGCGCCAGTTTGCGCATGGCGATCCGCATCGCGCTGACGGGCGCGGGCTATGCCGTGACCGAGGCGGGCGATGGCGTCGAGGGGCTCGCCAAGGCCGCGGAAACGCGGTTCGATCTGATCGTCACGGATCTCAACATGCCCAACATGGACGGGCTGACGATGATTCGCGAGTTGCGCAAGCAACCCGAACAGGCCGGCGTGCCGATCCTGTTCCTGACGACGGAATCGGACGGCGACATCAAGGCGCAGGCGAAGGCGGCGGGCGCTACCGGCTGGCTGGTCAAGCCGTTCGTCCCCGAACAGCTCGTCAAGACCGCGCGCAAGGTGCTCGGCAGATGACCGAGGATCCCGCCGCCGCCTTCCGGGTCGAAGCCGCCGAACTGCTCGACCAGGTCGAGCAGGGGCTGCTCGACCTCGGCCATCATCTCGGCGACACCGCGTTGGTCAACGCCGTGTTCCGCGGGTTGCACACGCTCAAGGGCTCGGGCGCAATGTTCGGCTTCGACGCGCTCGCCGCCTTCACCCATCATTGCGAGAGCGCCTTCGACAAAGTCCGCAAGGGCGAGGTGCCCGCGACCGAGGAGCTCGTCGCGGTGATCCTTTCGGCGGGCGATCATATGCGCGCGCTGGTCGACGGCGATCCCGATACCGGCGAAGGCGAGGCGATCCTCGCACGGCTGGCGGATGCGGTCGCCGCCGCGCAGACCGATGGCGTCGCTGTCGCGGCGCCCGCCGCGGCGCAGCGCGGCTGGAAATTGTTCTTCCGCTTGCCCGTCGATGCAATGCGCAACGGCACCAACCCGCTGACCCTGCTCGACGAACTGCGCGAGCTGGGCGCGTGCACGATCGCGGTGCGGACCGACGCGGTACCGCCGCTGCCGGTGCTGGTGCCGACCGACTGCCATCTTGGCTGGGACGTGACGCTGACCGGCGACATCAGCCGCGAGGCGATCGAGGACGTGTTCATCTTCGTGATGGACGACATGACGCTCGAGATCGAAGCGATCGAGCCAGACGCGCCGGATGCCGCGGCTGCGGAGGCGGTCGCCGCCGCGCCGGTCGAGGACGAAGGCCAGCACGAGGCGAAGCTGCCCGTCAAGCCGGCGGCGGAAAGCGTCCGCGTGCCCGCCGAGCGGCTCGACCTGCTGATGGATCGCGTCGGCGAGCTGGTCATCGCGCAGAGCCGGCTGTCGCAGCTCGCGCATCAGGACGGCGGCGTCGCGCTACGCTCGGTGTCCGAGGAGATCGAGCGGCTGTCGGGCGAATTGCGCGACACGATGATGGGGCTGCGCATGGTGCCGGTCGGCACGCTGTTCGGCCGCTTCCGCCGCCTCGTCCACGATCTGGCGCGCGACACCGGCAAGGCGATCGAGCTGGTCACCGACGGCGAGGCGACCGAGATCGACAAGACCGTCGTCGAACGCCTGTTCGATCCGCTCGTCCATATCGTCCGCAACAGCTGCGACCATGGCCTGGAGACGGCGGATGTCCGCGCCGCCGCGGGCAAGCCCGCCACCGGCACGGTCCGGCTGGCGGCGCATCAGGCCGGCGGCGAGGTGGTCATCACGATCCGCGACGATGGTCGCGGCATCGACCGCGCCCGCGTCCGCGCCAAGGCGGAGGCGAACGGTCTCGTCCAGCCCGGCCAGGTGCTGACCGACGGGGAATTGCTGGGTTTGATCTTCGCACCCGGCTTCTCGACCGCCGCGCAAGTTACGAACCTGTCGGGCCGCGGCGTCGGCATGGACGTCGTCAAGCGCACGATCGAGACGCTGCGCGGCACGATCGACGTCGCCTCGGTCGACGGCGAGGGTTCGACGATCACATTGCGCATCCCGCTGACGCTGGCGATCATCGACGGGCTGCTCGTCCGCGTCGGCGAAGGCCGCTACGTGCTGCCGCTCGCCGCGGTCGAGGAATGCCTCGAACTCAGTCCCGGGGAGGATATCCGCTCGCGCGGGCGCAGCCTGATCAGCCTGCGCGACCGGCTGGTGCCGTTCGTCCGGCTGCGCGACCTGTTCGCCACCGGTACGGCGCCCGACCCCTATCAGAAGATCGTCGTCGTCTCGATCGGCGCGGAACGCGTCGGGCTGGTCGTCGACCAGATCATCGGCAACCACCAGACCGTCATCAAGTCGATGTCGGCGCTGCATCGCGACATCGGCTCCTTCTCGGGCGCCACCATCCTCGGCGACGGCAACGTCGCCCTCATCCTCGACATCGGCCATCTGGTCGATCTCGCCCAGCCCCGGGAGGAGCGGCTGCAGGCCGCGGGATAAGCCCATGACCGATTCCACTCCCCTCCCCTGGACCGCCGACGGCACGCTCGAGGTCCTGTCCTTCGGCGTCGGCGGCGAGACCTTCGCGATCGAGGCCGTGCTGGTGCAGGAGATCCTCGACCTGATGCCCGAGACCGCGGTGCCGGGCGCCGATCCGCTGGTCGGCCACGTCATCAACTTCCGTGGCCGCGTCATTCCCCTCGCCGATCTGCGCCGGGCGTTCGACATGACGCCGGCGGACACCACCCGCGACAATCGCATCGTCGTGATCGAGCGGCCGGTCGGCGAGACGCTCGAACTGATCGGCCTGCGCGCCGACCGGGTCAACGAGGTGACGACCCTGTCGTCGACCGATTGCGAAGCGGCACCGGCGATCGGCATGCGCTGGCGCCGCGACCACATCCGCGGGCTCATCCAGCACCATGGCGAGATCGTCGTCCTGCCCGACCTCGACGCCATCTTCGCGACCGTCGTCCACTGACCTGCCGGCCGACAGCCGCACGATAATCACCCGGGGGGGAGAAACCGCCATGAACGCATTCACCAATCTGTCGATACCGAAGAAGTTGATCGTCTGCTTCACGATCCTGCTGCTCTTCGCGATCGGCGCCAATACGGTCATCTACAACAAGTCCAACGACTTGAGGGCGGCGACCGAGATGAACCAGCACACGTTCGCGGTGATCGGCGCTGCCAATCGGATTCAGGAGAATGCGGTCAATCAGGAGACGGGCTATCGCGGCTATCTGCTGTCGGGCGACGCCAAATTCCTCGAACCCTATCGCAAGGGCGCGACCGATCTCGCCGCCGCCTGGGACGAGGCGCGCAAACTGACCGCGGACAATCCGCGCCAGCAGGAGCGGTTGCAGAAGATCAAGACACTGGTCGACGACTGGCACGACCGCGTCGCCGAGCGCGCCATCCACCTGATGGGCAATCCGCAGACCGTCGGCGACGCACGCCAGATCGAGATCAGCGGCGCCGGCAAGCAGGTGTTCGACAGCCTGCGCGCCGAGATCGCGGCGGTGACCGACGAGGAAAACCGGCTGATGACCGAGCGTCAGGCCAATCAGACGGTCGCGTTCGCCACCATCGAACGCGCGATCTTCATCGGCACCGCGCTGACGCTGGTACTGCTCGTCGCCATTTCAGCATGACGGTGACGATCGCGCGCCCCGTCGGCCGCGTCGCCGAGCTGCTCGGCACGCTCGCCACCCCGCTCGCGACCGATCGCCGCGACGAGGTCGGGCGGATGTTGGGCAGCGCACAGGCGGTCGAGGCGGCGTTCCGCGACATTTCGAACGTCGTTGCCGCGGTGTCGATCGGCGATCTCTCGCAGCGGCTCGACCGCGATTACGGCGGTCTGAGCAGCGAGGTCGGCCGGTTGTTGACGACGATGACCGTCAATCTCAACGCGATGGCGACGCTTGCCGACCGCATCGCCAACGGCGACCTCACCGTCGATCACACGCCATTGTCCGCCAAGGATGTCCTCGGCCGTGCGCTGGTCACGATGATCGCGCGCCTGAGCACCGTCGTCGGCGATGCGACCGCCGCCGCCGCGAGCGTCGGCGCGGGCAGCCAGCAATTGTCCTCGGCCTCCGAACAGGTCAGCCAGGGCGCGACCGAACAGGCCGCCGCCGCAGAGGAAGCCTCGGCATCGATGGAACAGATGGCCGCGAACATCAAACAGAATGCCGACAACGCCGCGCAGACCGAGAAGATCGCGCGCCAGTCCTCGACCGAGGCGGAGCGCAGTGGTGCCGCCGTGCAGCGCGCGGTCGGAGCGATGCGGACGATCGCCGAGAAGATCGGCTTCGTTCAGGAAATCGCCCGTCAAACCGATTTGCTCGCGCTCAACGCGGCGGTCGAGGCGGCGAGGGCCGGCGATCACGGCAAGGGCTTCGCAGTCGTCGCTGCCGAGGTGCGCAAGCTCGCCGAGCGCAGCCAGGCTGCCGCGACCGAGATCAGCGCGATGTCCTCGGACACGGTCGGCGCGGCGACCGAAGCGGGCGACATGCTGATCCGACTGGTTCCGGACATCCGCCGCACCGCCGAGCTGGTCGCAGAGATCAGCGCCGCCTGCCGCGAGCAGGACATCGGCGCCGCGCAGATCAATCAGGCGATCCAGCAGCTCGATCAGGTCACGCAGCAGAACGCCTCGGCGTCCGAGCAGATCTCGTCGACCTCCGATTCGCTCGCCGATCAGGCGGAGGAATTGCAGCAGAGCATCGCCTTCTTCCGTCTTGCCGACGCGGATCGCGCCGGTCCCGCACAACCGGCGCGCAAGGCCATCGCCGCCACCGCTTCGACGCGTCGCCGCGCGCCGATCAAAGGCACCAAGAGCGCCAGCCTGACCAAGGCGAAGCCGGGGACGATCGCCGACCAGCAGTCGCGCGTGCGCGGCTATGCGCTCGACCTCAACACCGGCGGCCCGGATGCCGAGGATGTCGACTTCGGCCGCGCGGCCTGACCGGGATCGGATGGCATTTCGATCGCCATCCGATCCACCACCGGCGTCACGACGCCCCCCATTCGACGCGCGACGTAGCGCCTCCGATCTCTAGGATTTTTCCATGCGAGCCACGATCAAGATGAAGCTGGGGATCGCCTTTGCGATCCTGACCGCGATGTTGCTGATGGTCATCGGCCTCGGCATCGCAAAGTCGAACACCCTCAACGACGCGATCACCGACGTCATCGCCGGTCCGGCCAAGCAGCTCCAGACGGCGCAGCAGGTCGAGACCCATCTCGGTTACATGCTGTCGAACCAGAAGGCGCTCGCACTCAACACCGATCAGCAGATCATGGCCGGCTACAATATCGACACCGCTCGCCGGGTGCGTCAGTTCGAGACCTTGCTTGCCGATGGCGAAAGCCGGGCGGCGGCGGACGACAAACCGTTGTGGCGCCAGGTGCGGCAGGATTGGGAAGCCCTGAAGCCCGTCTACGAGCGGATCAGCGCCCTCGGCACCGCCAACGATAACGCCAAGGCGGGTGAACTCACCGAAACCGAACAGAAGAAGATGGTCGAGGCGATCACACGCGATGTCAGCGCCATCGTCGATCGGCAGAGCGCGCACATGCACGAGGCAGACGAAGAGACCAACGTGCTCTATGCCGACGCGCGCAATCTGCTGATCGGCGTCGGCGTCGCCGCGACGCTGCTGGCGGCGGCCTGCGCGGTCTGGATTTCGACCCTGGTGTCGCGCGGCCTGAAGCGGATCGGCGCGGCGATCGACGCGGTGGCGATCGGCGATCTCAACCATGATATCGCCGCGACCAACAACGACGAGATCAAGGATCTGGTCGACACCGTCAATCGCATGACGATCAACCTGCGGCAGAGCGCGCAGCTCGCCCAGTCGGTGTCGACCGGCGATCTCACCATCGATCACAAGCCACTGTCCGACAAGGATACGCTCGGCCATGCCTTGGTCACGATGATCGAAAAGCTACGCTCCGTCGTCGGCGATGCGACGCAGGCCTCGGCCAGCGTCGCCGCGGGCAGCCAGCAATTGTCCTCGGCCTCCGAACAGGTCAGCCAGGGCGCGACCGAACAGGCCGCCGCCGCCGAGGAAGCCTCGGCATCGATGGAACAGATGGCCGCGAACATCAAACAGAATGCCGACAATGCCGCGCAGACCGAGAAGATCGCGCGTCAGTCCTCGACCGAGGCGGAGCGCAGCGGTGCCGCCGTGCAGCGCGCGGTCGGCGCGATGCGGACGATCGCCGAGAAGATCGGCTTCGTGCAGGAAATCGCCCGTCAGACCGATCTGCTCGCGCTCAACGCGGCAGTCGAGGCGGCGCGGGCCGGCGATCACGGCAAGGGCTTCGCGGTCGTCGCCGCCGAGGTGCGCAAGCTCGCCGAGCGCAGCCAGGCGGCCGCAACCGAAATCAGCGCGATGTCCTCGGACACGGTCGGTGCCGCCACCGAAGCGGGCGACATGCTGATCCGGCTGGTTCCGGACATCCGCCGCACCGCGGAGCTGGTCGCCGAGATCAGCGCCGCCTGCCGCGAACAGGACATCGGCGCATCGCAGATCAATCAGGCGATCCAGCAGCTCGATCAGGTCACGCAGCAGAACGCCTCGGCATCCGAGCAGATCTCGTCGACCTCGGAAGCGCTGTCCGATCAGGCGGAGGAACTGGAGCACAGCATCGCCTTCTTCCGGCTCGCCGACGATCGGCGGGACAGCGCCCCGCAGGCGCGACGCGTCGCGACGACCGCCGTGGTACGCCGGGCCGACGTCAAGGGAACCAAGATGGCCAGATTGTCGAAGCCCAAGCTCGGGACGATCACCGATCAGCAGACCCGCGTGCGCGGCTTCGCGCTCGATCTGGCCAACGGCGGTCCGGATGCGGAAGACGCCGATTTCGGACGCGCGGCATGAGCGGCGGTGACGGCACGCTGCAGACGATCGTCTTCGGCATCGGCGACGAACTGTTCGCCTTGCCGATCGGCGTCGTCCGCGAAATCCTCGATCACGGCCCGGCGTTCCGCGTCCCCAACGCACCCGACTGGCTGATCGGCCTGTGCGACGTGCGCGGCCTGTCGGTGCCGATGGTCGATTTCCGCATCTGCCTCGGTCTGCCCAGCGTCGCGGTGACGCCGGCGACGCGCGTGCTGGTGGTCGAATCGGACACCGGCGGCGAGCGCCCGCTCGTCATCGGGCTGGTCGTCGACCGGGTGCTCGACGTCAGCACCTGGTCGCGCGAGGCGATCGAGCCGCTGCCCGACACCGGCACCGCCTGGCATTCGCGCCATGTCGTCAGCGTGCTGCGCCGCGACGGCGGCTTCGTCGGCCTGCTCGAACTCGACGGCGTCCTGGCCGGTATGGCGCAGATCCTCGCCCAATCGGGCGCGGCGCCCCCGGTCGCGGCGGTCTCGTGAGCGATTTAAGCTATGACCGGATCGTCGAGGATCTGCTGTCGGCGCGCGATTTCGCCCGCATCTCCGCTTATGTGACGGAGGTGTCGGGCATCAAGATGCCGTCGAACAAATCCTCGATGCTCAGCGGCCGGCTGCGCCGCCGGGTGCGGGCGACCGGCCACGAGACGCTCGCCGATTATTGCAACTGGCTGTTCGAAGACGGCGGCATGGCGGTGGAAGCCGAGCATCTGATCAACGCGGTGACCACCAACAAGACCGATTTCTTCCGCGAGCCCGGCCATTTCGACTATCTTACCGGCACGCTGCTGCCGGCGCTGGTGGCGGAGGGACGCAGCCGTCTGCGCGTGTGGAGCGCCGGCTGCTCGACCGGGGCGGAACCCTATACGTTGGCGATGCTGCTCGACGCCTTCGCGCAGGAGCGCGGCGGGCCGGATTTCGGCATCCTCGCCACCGACCTCGATACCGACGTGCTGGCAGTCGCGCGGCGCGGCATCTTCCCGCGCGCCGCGGTCGAGCCGGTGCCGCCATTGCTCCAGCAGCGCTACGTACTGCGCCCGACCGCGCCGGGCCGCGACGAGGTGCGCATCGCCCCGGCGCTGCGCTCGGCGATCGGCTTCGCAGCGCTCAACCTGATGGACGATCATTATCCCGTCGGCGCGCCGATGGACATGATCTTCTGCCGCAACGTGCTGATCTATTTCGATCGCGAGACGCAGGAGAAGGTCGTGCGGCGGCTGCTCGCCAATCTGCGCTCCGGCGGCCATCTGTTCCTCGGCCATTCGGAATCGATCGCCGACCTCGACCTTCCGCTCACTTTGGTGGGCAACACCATCTTCAGGCGCCACTGACATGCCGGCCAAGCCCGTCCGCGTCCTGATCATCGACGACAGCGCCAGCGTGCGCCAGGCGATGACCCAGATCCTCTCCGCCGATCCCCAGATCGAGGTGATCGCCGCCGCCGCCGATCCCTTCGCCGCGGCGCGCTACATCCAGGCCGAGGTGCCCGACGTCATCACCCTCGACGTCGAGATGCCGCGGATGGACGGCATCACCTTCCTGCGCCGGATGATGGCGCAATGCCCGACGCCGGTCGTCATGTGCTCGTCGCTGGTCGAGGAAGGCTCGGAGACGTTGCTGCAGGCGCTCGAGGCGGGTGCGGTCGACGTCATCCTCAAGCCGCGCGTCGGCGTCGCCGATCATCTGGTCGAGGCGCATCTGCATATCTGCGAGACGGTGAAGGGCGCCGCCAAGGCACGGCTCGGCCGCCGCCAGCCGGCCAGCGCGGCGCCGCAGCAGCGGCTGACCGCCGACGCGGTGCTGCCGCCGCCCAGCGGCCGCGCGATGAGCCGCACCACCGAGATGGTGGTGTGCATCGGCGCCTCGACCGGCGGGACCGAGGCGCTGCGCGAGGTGCTGACCGCGCTGCCCGCCAATTCGCCGGGCATCGTCGTCGTCCAGCACATGCCGGAAAGCTTCACCCGCGCCTTCGCCAAGCGGCTCGACGGCATGTGCGAGGTCGACGTCAAGGAGGCCGAGGATGGCGACACGGTGATGCGCGGCCGGGTGCTGATCGCGCCGGGCGGCCTGCGCCACATGATGCTCGAACGCCAGGGCGCCCGCTACGTCGCCGCGGTGCGCGAAGGGCCTCTGGTGTCGCGGCACCGGCCGTCGGTCGACGTGCTGTTCCGCTCCGCCGCACGTAACGCCGGATCGAACGCGGTCGGCATCATCATGACCGGCATGGGCGACGACGGGGCGCGCGGGCTGCTCGAGATGAAACAGGCGGGCGCCCGCACGCTGGCGCAGGACGAGGCGACCTCGATCGTCTTCGGCATGCCCAAGGAAGCGATCGCCCGTGGCGCGGCGGATCGCGTCGTGCCGCTCGGCGCGATCGCCCGCGAACTGCTGCTCGCCGCCGCGCGATAGATAGGAAAAGACGATGCTTCAGGACAGCAACGCGTTGGTCGTGGTCGAACCGGAGGAATGCCCGATGCGGCGGGGGCTGGCGCAGCTCGCCGCCAATCTCGACACGCGCTTCCTGCGTGCGGGCACGACGCTGGCCGACGCGATCGGGATGATCGACCGGATCGTCGGCGGGCTCGACACGATCGTCGATGCGCTCGACGCCAGCAACGCCGGCGCCGCCGCCGCCAATCTCGCCGAGGTCGCCGCGCGCATCACCGCCTTGCCCGCCGCGCTCGCCGGGCGCACCGGCCGGGTCAAGACGATCGCGGCGATCGCCGCGCTGCTGCGCCAGCATGTGCTCGACATGCATCGCTCGCTGCGCGTGCTCGGCATCTACGGCATGAACATCAAGATCGCCGCCTCGGGCGAGCCGCAGTTCGTCGGCTTCGTCAACGGCATGAACGGCAAGCTCGCCGCCGGCGAGACGCTGCTGACCGAGGTGATCAGCAAGCTCAAGGAGCTGGAGACGGGGCTCGCCAGCGTCCAGCAGGTCGATCGCCTGCTCACCGCCGAATGCGTCAAGGCGGTGCCGGCGGTGCCGCAGCGTCTCGCCGCCGATGCTGCCGCGCTCGGCGTCCACCTCCAGGGCGCCGCGCAGCTCGCCCGCCGCGTCGCCGCGATCGCACGCAGCATCCAGACCAAGGTGGCGGTGCTGCTCGGCGCGCTGCAGGTCGGCGACAGCACCCGTCAACGGCTGGAACACGTCGTCGCCGCGCTGCAACTGGTCGAATCGCACGGCTGCGGCCCGGGGGCGGCGGCGCATGTCGATCGCCTGCTCGCCGCGCAGCTCGATGCCGTCGTCCATGATTTCGGCCGCGAGACCGGCGCGCTGGTCGATTCGCTGGACGCGCTGATCCCCGATGGCCGCGCCTTGCTCGACCTGATCGCCGAACAGGCCGGCGAGGACAATCGCGGCTTCCTCACCCGGCTGGAGGAGAGCGTCACCGGCATGGACCGGATCATCGTCCAGCTGCAATCGGCACATCGGCAGGCGGAGGGGATGACCGGGCTGATCGATGCGACCGTCACCGAGCTGACGCAGCGCGTCGGCCGGCTGAGCGCGATCCGCACCGACGTACAGGATATCGCCACCAACACCCGCCTGCTCTGCCGCCGGCATGGCACCGTCGGTCGGGCCGTCGCGGTCGTCGCGCAGGAGGTGGATGCCTATGCGCGCGACCTCGGCGCGACGACGATCGACGTCGGCCATACGATCGGGCGGCTCGGCGATGCCGAGGTGTCGCTGGCGCTGAGCAATGACGAGCCGGATGTCGCGACGATGCTCGCCCGCGCGCTCCTCGTCATCCGCGAGGCGTGCCGCCGGACCGATCAGGTCGTGCTGCAGGGTGGCGACGATGCGCAGCGGCTGGTCGAGCTCGTCGAGGCGACCGCGGTCGACCTCGCGCAGGAGCTGGCGCTGGCCGGCACGATGGAAGAGGCGTCGGCGATCCTGGCGGAACGCGCCGGCGACCTGCCCACGCTGACGGAAGACGACGAAGGCGCGTTGCACGCCGTCCTGCCCGCCATCGCCAAGCTCTACACGATGGCCGCGGAGCGCGACGTCCACGCCCGCTTCCTGCTGCCCGGCATGGCGCCGACGGCGCATGCGGCCAACGACGATGACGACGACGACGGACTGTTCTGAGCCGCCTCGGCGCGGACCGTCACCGGCCTGACCCAATCCACGGTTAGCCCGCCGCGGATGACGCTCCTCCGCCTGCTGCCCGCCCTGTTCCTCTTCGCCACACCCGCACCGCACGCCGCGCAGCCGGCGCTTACGGTCGAGCGCGTCGTCGTACTGATGCGGCACGGCGTGCGTGCGCCGATCGACGGCGAGGCGCCGGAGGGGACGCGCACTGCGGCGCCATGGCCGCATTGGCCCGTGCCGGCCGAGCATCTGACGCCGCATGGCGCGCGGGCGATGACGATCCTCGGCGCGGAAGATCGCCGCGCATTGATTGCCGCCGGGCTGTTGCCGCGCGTCGGCTGTCCTGCCCCGCGCACGGTGCGCATCCACGCCAACACCGCCGAGCGCACGATCGCCAGCGGAACCGCCTTCGCCGCTGGCCTCGCGCCGGGCTGCACGATCCCGGTGGATCACCTCGCGCCCGATCGCGCCGATCCGCTGTTCGAGCCGCTGCGCGCCGGTGCGACCCGGTTCGACCCGGCGACCGCGATCGCCGACATCCAGCATTATACCGGCGGCGTCGACGCGCTTGCCCGCCGCCATGCCGCAGTGATCGCGCGGCTCGACGTGCTGCTGGGCTGCGGCGCGCCGCCGGGGTGCAGCCCCGTCACGCCCTCGCGCATCGTTGCGTCGGCCGACGGCCGGGGCATCGAGCTGAGCGGGCCGATCCGCACCACCTCGGGCACGGCGCAGGTGCTCCTGCTGCAATATGCCGAGGGGCTCGACCCACCCGGCTGGCCGCGGATCGACGCGGCCGCGCTCCGTCGGGTCGGCGCGCTCCACGCCGCGCTGTTCGACGTCTTCACCCGCCCGCCCTACATGGCCGCGCATCAGGCCGCGGTCTTCGGCCGTCGCATGCTCGCAGGGCTGACCGGCGCCGATGCCCCTCCGGTCGACATATTGGTCGGCCACGACACCAACGTCACCTCGCTTGCCGCCGTCCTGCACGTCCCGCTGCGCGCGCCGGGCTATGCCGAGGGCGATGTCGCCCCCGGCGGCGCGATCTGGCTCGAACGGTTGTACGATCCCTCGCGCAAGCGGCGATACGTCCGCGCCTCCTACCGGACGCAATCACCCGATGATCTGCGCCGCCTGTCGCCGAGGGTGACGGTCACGCCGCTGCCGATCCCCGGCTGCGGCGTGACCGGTCTATGCGAACTCGCGACCTTCGACCGGATGATCCGTCGCCGTCTCGCGGCGACTCAATAAGCCGCGGTGAAGCGGCCGCGGCTGTGCTGCGGCCGTTCGAGCTCATCGACCATCGCGATCGCGAAATCCGCAAAGCTGATCCTGCTCTCGCCATTCGCATCGACAACGAGCTGATCGCCGCCGGTGCGATACCGGCCGGTCCGCGGCCCTTCGAAGATCTGCGCCGCCGGCGAGAAGAAGGTCCAGTCGACCTCTTGCTCGTCCCGCAACGCGTCGAGGAAGGCGATCCCGCCGGCAGCGAACGGCTTCCATTCCTCCGGAAAGTCCGGTGTGTCGAACAGCCGCTGACCCGGTGCGACCTCAAGGCTCGCGGCACCACCGGTGACCAGCAATCGCGGCACGCCCGCCCGCTTGACCGCCGCCAGCAACGTGTCCGCCGTGACGTCGAAATGCAGCGCGCTGATCACCGCATCGCTGCCGCGGATCAGCTCGGCGAGCGCCGCCGGGTCGGACGCGTCGCCCGCCACCGCCTCGATCCCCTCCGCCTGCGGGATCGCCGCCGGGTTGCGGGCGATGCCCCGCACTTTGTGGCCGCGTGCGGCAAGCTCCCTGGCGATCTCCGACCCGGCGTGACCGCTCGCACCCAATACCGCTATCTGCATGTCGCACCTCCATTGGTTTCCATCGGTGACCAACATCGCTAGAGGTGACCCATGAGGCAAGACGGCACTTTCACCTCCCTTGGTCACCTTGGTGAAACCGCCACCGGACGCGGCGACGCCTATGCGCGCGACTGCCCGACGCGCCAGTTGCTCGACCGGATCGGCGACAAATGGAGCGTGCTGATCCTGCTGCTGCTCGGCGACCGCGAATTGCGCTTCGGCCAGCTCAAGCAGCGGATCGGCGGTATCTCGCAGAAGATGCTGAGCCAGACGCTGCGCGCGCTCGAACGCGACGGACTGGTGACGCGTCATGCCGTCGCGACGGTGCCGGTCAGCGTCAGCTATCGCGTCACCCCGCTCGGCCGCGACCTGCTCGCCGCGCTGCGGCTGATGATCGACTGGGCGGAGACGCGCATGCCAGAGGTGGCGGCGGCGCAGGGTCGCTACGACACGCGCGCCGCGGCCGATCCCGCATCGTCCGTCCTCCCGGCGCGTTGATCTGCGATGGCCGTCTTCTTCACCGCCGATACGCATTTCGGTGACCATCGCACGATCAACATCCAGCACCGGCCGTTCGCGGACACCGCGACGATGGACGCGACGCTGATCGCGCGTTGGAACGCGCGCGTCGCGCCGGACGATATCGTCTGGCACCTCGGCGACGTCGCCCGCCGGGCCGGCGATGTCGCCGGGCTGCTCGACCGGCTGCACGGCAGCAAGCATCTGCTCGCCGGCAACAACGATCCCGACGGCACCCGCGTCGCCGCCGGCTGGGCGAGCGTCGGCGATTACGCCGAGCTGTCGCTAGACGGCCACGCGCTCGTCCTCTGCCATTATCCCTTCCGCAGCTGGAACGGCCAGCATCGCCGCGCGATCAACCTGCACGGCCATAGCCACGGCCGGCTGAAACCGATGCCGCGCCAGTTCGACGTCGGCGTCGACGCCCGCGATTTCGCGCCGGTCACGCTCGCCGAATTGCTGGCCCCGATGCCGCCGGCCGCTCGTTGAGCAGTAGCAACGCCAAGGATATCATCATGACCGACCAACCGGACGACGCCACCGACCGCCCCGATGCCGACGACACCGCCGGCAAGACGACCCGCGCCGTCGAGGAATCGGGCAGCAGCGGCACCGACGATAAGCACGTCGGCAAGGCGCAAGAGGATCTCGACGCGGACGACCTGAAGGGCTTCGTCAAGGACCCCCTCGAACAATGACGGATCGCGACACGTTCGGACAGGATGCCGGCCGGCGCGACGGCGCTGCCGGCAACCGCCCGTTTATCCGGCGGGTGATCATCGTGATGATCGCCTTCCTCGCCGTATCGATGGCCGGCATGCTGGCGCTCGGCATCGCGCTTTACCGGAGTTGACCGCCGTCGCGGATCAGTCCGCGTCGGGCATCATCCGGGCGGACATGTCCATCAGGTTGCGCGCCGCGTCGCGATCGGCCTCCTCCTCGAAGACCGCGTCGAGCGCCGGCGCTGCGTCCAGCATGTAGAGCAAGGTCCACAACGCGAACCGCCGCGCCCGGTCGCGCTCGAGGCCGAGATCGACCCTCATATGCTCGATCCCCGCGGCGATCGCCTCCGGCGGCACCGTCGCCAGTTGGTCGGTGCCGAAATAGCGGCGCATCTGGTCGTCGAGGTCCATCGCCGAGCCTCCTAGCGGTGGATCAGCCGGCGGCAAGCCCGCAAGGGTCGCGGCTCATCCTTCCTCCGCCGGATTGTCACGCCAGATCCGCTCGGCGAGCAGCGTGGCGAAGCCGAGCCACGCGACGAACGGCACGCCGACCGCCGCCGCCGGCCTGTCCACGCGTGCGGCGGTCGCGACATAGGCGGCGCCCGATGCGACCATCGCACCCGACGCCGCCGCACTCGCGCCGAGCTTCTTCTCGCGGAAGAACAACTGCGTCCAGCCGCCGACCATCGCGGTGTTGAGCAGCCAGAGCCCGACCGCGGCATTGCGCGCCGGCCCCGCCGGTCGGCGCAACAGGCGATAGCCGCCGACCGCCAGGCCGGTCTCCAGCACCGGCCAGACCGCGCCGAAGGCCGCGTCGGGCGGGGTGAAGCCAGGCTTGTCGAGCCGGCGATACCAGCGCCGGATGCCGGGATGCGACGGATCGGGCGCGTTGCGCCGCCCGAGCACCGCACTCGCCCCCAGGACGACGCCGACCGCGCCGATCGCGAGCAGCGGCGACAGCCCGCCCGCCGCCGGCGCCGCGACGCCGGATGGCGCCGGTTCCGGGGCGACGATCGTCACATCGGTCGGGATGGCGTCATCGTAGCGGGACAGATCGGGCTCCTTCGGGCCGCCCCCGAACATTTTGCCCATCGCCTTTTGGACGATGGGCCGGCTTGCCGCCGCGAGCGCGCCATGCAGCAGGCGGATGGCGAGCCGGCTCTGCGGGTTCATCAGCCGCGGTGCGATCTTGGGAACGCCCTGCGCGTCCTCGACCATCGGGCGCATCGCCTGCTCATAGGAGTCGAACGCCGCGGCGACATCGTCGTGCCGCGCCAGCTCCGCCGCCAGCACATAGGCGCCGGTGATCGCCAGCGTCGTGCCGATCCCGGCGATCGGCGTCGCGCACCATGCAGCGTCGCCAGTCAGCACCACCCTGCCCTTCGACCAGCGCTTCATCCGCACCTGACGCAGCACGTCGAAATAGAAATCGTCGGTCGTCGCCATGCCGTCGAGCACGCGGTCGGTCTGCCAGCCGGCGTCGGCGAACCGCTCGCGCAGCCACGCCTTCTGGCGGTCCGTGCTCCAATCCTGCTCGCCGCCCGGCTGCTGCTGCACCGACAGCATCGCGCGGGTGGTGCCGTAACGATCGGGCCGCAGCGACACGCTGCGCCCGCCGGTCGCATTGTACCACCGCCACAATTGCCCGTCGTCCGACGTCCGCGGTATCGTGAAATAGGCGATCGTCAGATCCATCCAGCGCGGCGCATTTTCGTTCGCGAAGACGTGTGAGCGGGTCGCCGATCCGACGCCCTCGGCGACGATGACCGCGTCGTATCGCGCGGTCCGTCCGCTGGCGAAGGTGACCACCGCCGCCGCGTCATCCTCGTCGATCGCCGCGACGCTGTCGCCGAAGCGATAGGTGGCGCGCGCCGCGGCGGGTTCGTAGACCAAGCGGGCGAGATCGCCGCGCAGGATCTCCATCTCGGCAGTGGGTCCGTCGGCTCCGAGCTCGGCGGTGATGAACTGCGCGGCGACGCTGCCGTCGCTTTTGACCCAGGCGGTGCCTTCCTCGCCGGTGCCACGATCGAGCGCCGCCTGTTCCAGTCCCATCCGCCGCAGCACCTCGCGGCCGACGCCACGCACGTCGATATTCTGGCCGCCGTCGCGAAACGCCGGCGCGCGTTCGACCACCTCCACATCGAAGCCGGCGCGGCCGAGCCACCACGCAGCGGTATTGCCGGCGACGCTGGCACCGGTGATCAGGACACGGCGGGACATGGCAGATTCTCCTCTGCCCCGCACAACGGTCGAGGTGACGGAAGGTCGCGTTCGTTCGTACTCCGTCGGACGGCGTCGATCCCGATCGTGGCGTTCGCATCGGGCCGCCACGTCGGCCACAAGCTGATTAATTGCCCGACGTCATACCCGGGGTGCGAGTCCGCTTACGCATCGGGACGGCGAAGGCCGCCCCCATGCGCCGCGGTTGGCATCTGCCATCAGAAATTGAAACTGGCCCCGGCACTGAAGTTCCGGCCGACGAGGCCTGCATAATGCCAGCTGCTGAGATAGTTCGGATTGCTGGTATACGCTCCCGATGCCAGCGGCGCGCGGGCATTGGTCAGGTTCTGCACGTTGAAGAAAAACCGGAACTGGTCGTTCACCTGCACACCGGCGTTGAGGTCGACGTAGATGAACGGACGAACGTAGCATTGATTGGCCTTGTCGCCACCCGACGGCACCGGCGCCAGCGTGTTCTTGCAGGAGAGATCGATCACGCCGTTGACGGGGGCAATCTCGTCGGCCGCGACCTGCTTGATCCGGCCCACATAATAGGTGGTCGCTGTGAGCGAGAATTTGCCGACTTCCAGCGCATTTTGCCAGTTGCCGCGCATGCGCGGCGTGCCCCCACCCGACGAAAGCTCGTACGGTCCCAGCGTGCCCGCATATTTCTGCACCACGCCCGCAGGGGTGACCAGATCAAGACGGAGCACGCGGGTTACGTCAAGGCGACTGATAAGCCGCACGTCATCGGATAACGGGATATTCGCGCTCGCTTGCACGTCTATGCCGGAGCTCACTTCATAGTTGGCGTTGACATAAGGCACGTCGAACACCAGCAAATGAGGCAGTGCGTTTGGGTTGACGGGATCGGGCGCATCAATAACGTTACATTTGTAGCCTTGACCCACTGCGGCGAGCGCAGCACAGCCCGCGGCGGCGGTGGTTTGGTCGTAATAGGCTTTGACAGCCTCACCCCGTAACGGCCCGCTGACGATGAGATTGGACTTCTTGATGTTATAATAATCGGCGGTCAGGCTGAACCAGCGTGCTGGCTTGATGATCGTGCCAAGCGTGATACTGCGCGACACTTCCGGCAGAATGTCTGGATTACCCGCTGAGCCTGCGCCAAGTTGATAGGTGCTGGAATATGCCAGATTGTCCTTATGCGCGGCCACGAAGCTCGACGGCGGCGTATAAGACGAGAAGCCAGCGTAGCTGCTTGCGGGATTGTACTCCGCGAAGGTCGGCGCACGAAAGCCTTGCGAGTAGGTCGCCCGAAGCGCGATCTGCTCGACCGGCGTAAATTTGACGCCGATCTTGGGCGAGAAATGGCTGTAGCCCTGCGAATAATGATCGTAGCGGCCCGACACGTTGAGGTCGAGTTCGTTGGCGAACGGCGCATCAATCTCGAAGAAGCCGGCAGTCACCGTCTGACGCCCCTGTGCGGAGGAGGTGTTCAGCGTATAGTAGCTCAGATCCGCATTCTGGTTGCGGTTCATCAGCGTTTCGCGGCGGATCTGAAAACCCGCACCCATGTTGAGGTTTCCACCGGGCAGCGTCGTCACGGCCTTGATGATCGAGCCGCCGATCGTTGCGACGGTCGAATAGGATCGTGTAGTGCGGTCCGGCGAGATTTGATTGCGCACCGCCGCGCTGTTGCGTTCCGGATTGACGAAATCATAGGCGCCGGTGTTGATCGCGTTCAACAGACCTTGGACCTTGATGAAGCCGCGTTGCGTGACGCTAAATTCGTCGCGGGCGTAGACGCCGTTCAGGCGAAACCTGAAGCCATCGCCTAGATTGCCCGAGATGCCGGCAGTGGTGCGAAACACCTCGACATAGCGATCGCTGTTGTTGGGAATGTCTCCGAACAGATAATAGACGCGCGCGGCACCCTCTGCAGGATTTTCAGCATAAGCGGCAGCATAGGGATTGTTCGGGTTCAGCCTTTTGTCGGCTGCGCTAGCGCAATTCACCCCCGCGGAGCAGACGTAGACCGGCAAGACGATGCCGGGATTCTTGGACGAGAGCGCAGCGGGCGCGCCGAACGGCTGGTTCTGGAGGATCGATGCAGGTCCACCGGTGATGCTGACTTCGGAATGCGAGTAGCTGCCGGTGGCGAAGGCTTCCAGACTGTCGCTCAGGCGTGCGGTGAGGTGGGCAGTCGTCGAATAGCGCTGCTGACGGGGCTGGATGATGTTATATTCGTCGGGGATATTGTGAGCGCAGCCGACCCCCTGTTCCTTGGCCGTGTTCACTGTGAACGTGCCATAGGGGCAGGCGTTCGGATTGAGCAGCTGATATTGGTTGGTGGGTGGCGCCCCGACCTGCCCCGCCAGCGGGTTGTTGAGGTCGGTCTGCCTGACGCGGGTGACCACCGCCTGCGGGTTCTCCACCACCAGCGAGTCGTCGTTGCGGTTGCGGTCCTCCAGCCCGCTCGGCCGCAGGTCGAGCGTGTTGAATGGATAGCCGCGCGAATGGTTGGTGATGTACCCGTCATAGGTATATTCACCGTTCAGATAGACGTTGAAGCCCTGCGCCTCATAGTCGCCATAGCCGGCGGTCAGCGTCGCGCAATAGTGCGACCCGTCGGCGCGTTCGGTCGCGCCGCCCTGCACCGATCCTTCGACCCCCTCGAAATGCTTCTTGCTGATCAGATTGACCACGCCGCCGATCGCATCCGCGCCGTAGGTGGAGGATGCGCCGTCCTTCAACACCTCGATGCGGTCGACGATGCTGAACGGGATCGAATTCAGATCGACATAGGCGTTGTGGCCATCGTCGTTGAGCGGGAAGTTTGCCGAGCGCAATCCGTCGATCAGCACCACGGTCGACGAGACGCCGAGGCCGCGCAGCGACACCGCGGCGCCGCCGGCCGAGAAACCGTTGCGGAAGCCGGTCGAGATCGATCCCGCGCTGTCGGCCGATACCGAGCGGATCGCGTCCTGCGCGGTGGTGATGTTCGCACGCTGGAGCGTTTCCGCGCTGAGCACGGTGACCGGCGAGATCGAGGTCGCGTTCGAATCGCGGAACAGCGTGCCGGTGACGACGATCTCCGTGCCCTGCCCCGGATCGGACGGCGCGGCCCCGGTCGCGGTTTGCTGATCGGGCGCATCCTGCGCACCGGTGGGATCGGCGGAAGCCGCATCCGTCGTCGGCGCCTGTTGCGCATAAGCCGGTGCGGCGATCGCCGTCACGAGGGCGGCAGCCGATACGCCATGTCGCACGGCGTAAAACGCGGAATTCACCAATGTCACCAAGCCTACCCCTTTTGACGCTCTCGCGATCCATTTTAGGAGCGGACCGCCGGGAAACGGGCTGGCTGGAAAAATAGAGGCTTCTCCGACTCTCGCGATGTCGCCGGCCGTAACCACGACCAACGAGTGCCTGCCCGAAGCCGACAGGATATTGCGAGGCGTTAGCATATGGACTAGGTCCACTGCGGTATGGCCCGCTACGTCGACATGGAGCAGGGCATGACCGCCGCCGAGCGGCGGCTGCGGCTGTATCTGGTGTCGCGCGCCAAGCTGCTCGGGCGCGCCGTCCGGCTCACCGGTGACGGGAGTATCGCGGAGGATCTGCTGCAGGACGCCTGGCTGCGCTTCGACGCCGCCGCGGCCGGTCAGGCGCAGCGTGAGACCCTGCCCTATCTACGCACCGTCGTCGACAATCTCAGCCGCGATTGGCGGCGGCGGCGTATCGTCCAGTCGTCGCTGTTCGCCGAGGGCGCCGACACGCCGCCCGTCGACGTGCCGAGCCTCGATCCATCGCCGGAAAGCCAGGCCATCGCCCGTGACGAACTGCGCACGTTGGCCGCTTTGTTCGAGACGATGCCGGCACGGATGCGGCGGGCGGTCGAGATGCACCGGATCGAAGGCGCGACGCTGACCCAGATCGCCGAACGGCTCGGCGTGTCGGTGACGACCGCACACGGCCTCGTCGCCGAGGGCGTTGCCCGCTGCCGCAGCGCGCTGCGTCAGCCGAAATGACTGCCGCGCGATGTTCGTCGCGCATTATTCTCCGAAAATCCCGACCGCCACTGCGTTTCATTTAATAGGCTAATGCGACGCGTTCGCATCAAAGGCCGGAACGTGAAATGGGGGTAAGCAAGTGCGAAGGACGGGACGGACCAGTGGCGGGCTGCGGGGGCGGTGCGCGGCGATCGTGGTGTGGCGTGCGACATGGCTGGGCGCGACCGCGCTCGCGGGCGTGGTGGCGCCGGGCGTGGCCGCGGCACAGCAGGCCGAGCAGGCACGGGCGCGGGATTTCGCCATCGCCGCGGGGCCGCTGGGCGAGGCGCTGATCGCGTTCGGACAGCAGGCGGGCGTGCAGATCGACGCGCCGGACGACGCAGTCCGGGCGGCGGCATCGCCGGGCGTCAGCGGGCGGCGAACGGCGGAGGCGGCGCTCGCCCGGCTGCTGGCGGGGACCGGCTTCACCGGGCGGCTGCACGGCGACCGGGTGACGATCGAGCGGCTGCCCGCGCCCGCGACGGCGGACACGATCACCACCGATGCGTTGCGCGTCGAGGGCCAGCAGACCGCCGAAGGCGGCAGCGCGCGCGACGCGCGCGGCTATGACGACATCTACGACCGCGACACGACCACCACCTATATGGGCAAGGACGAGGTCGAGCGGTACAAGGGCGTGACCCCGGCGGACGTGCTCAAGGGCATGCTCGGCGTCTATAGCGGCGACGCGCGCAACGGCGGCGGCATCGACCCGAGCATCCGCGGCATTTCCGGCCCCGGCCGCGTGCCGGTGATCATCGACGGCACCGAACAGGCGCTGACCGTCTGGCGCGGCTATAACGGCGCGAGCAACCGCGCCTATATCGATCCCAATCTGATCGCGGGCATCCAGGTCGCGAAGGGGCCGGTGTCCGAGCGCGGCGTCGACGGATCGAGCGGCGGCGCGGTTGTCGTCCACACGCTCGACGCCACCGATATCCTGCGCAAGGGGCAGACGTTCGGCATCGAGGCCAAGGTGGAAGGCGGCAACAATTCCACCGCGCCGCAGCTCCCCCGGCTCAGCCTCGGGCAGAGCTATCGCGACCTCCCCCTGTTCCCCGGCAATGGGATAACCCCGGGGCTCGTCAATTATCCGGGGGGCGACCCGGCGGTGCGGGTCAAGGCACGCGGTCCCAACGACAATCATCTCATCTCGTTCGGCGACAAGGCGGCGCGCATCGCCGTGGCGGGCCGGCTGGGCGCAATCGATCTGTTAGGCGCCTATGCCTATCGCACCCGCGGCAATTATTTCGCCGGTGAGCATGACGCCGGCTATTATTCGCAGGTCGATGCCGATCCCAAGAAGCAAGGCACGTTCATCCAGCGCATGGCGTTCAACTACCGGCCCGGCTACGAGGTGACCAACACCTCGTCGCGGACGTCGTCATGGCTGGCCAAGGCGGTCTGGCACCTCGACGACACCTCTTACCTGAAGGCGGGTTTCCGCGACACACGCTCGACCTATGGCGACATCCTGCCGTCGCGCGTGGTCGGCTACGGCAGCCCGGGCATCGGATCGCTTCAGTGGACGCTCGGACACATCCATTCCCAGGCCTATAACCTCGACTATAAATTGCAGCCGAACCTCTGGTGGCTCGACTTCAAGGCGAGCTTCTGGGACACGCACACGCTCAGCGACACCAACAGCAACGGCGGCTATCCGCAGGCCGCATCCTATAGCGACCCGATCCTGCGCGACACCGCGATCCTGCACCAGCGCAACGACCGCTTCGGCGCGATCGCCAGCAACCAGTTCAAATTCGGTTCGCGCTTCGACCTGCTGCTGCAGGGCAACTGGCAGCGCGAGGTGCTGCGCCCGACCGGCGAGTCCGCGGTCGCGCGCGGGGCGAGCTATTGCGGCTTCTTCTGCGGCAACAACCGTTCGGGCGGCGCGGCGAATATCGCATCGACGTGAAGGCCGAATGGCGCCCGGCCAGCTTCCTCAAGCTCGATGCCGGCGTCACCTATGCCGGATTCCACGCCATCGACGACAAGCTTCGCGCAGCGATCGCGGCGGGCGACAAGCTGTTGGTCAGAGGCGTAGCGGGATATGTGAACAAGGTGGGATCGTTCAAGATCCAGAGCAAAGACGATTACCGACGCGATACATATGGCAACGCCATCTATCGGGGAAAATCGATCGCCGACGCCACCCTGCTGGCCGACACCGCAGCTGCCAGCTACAGTCCAAAGCTTAATCAGTGGACCCTTTATTCCTACCTCGATCCATTCTATCCAGATGCGCGAGGCAAGATCACACGATCGCAGATCGACTGTCTGAACGGGGCATATAGCGACAGTTCGCGCTATAGACCGCGTTATTCTGGTCGCAGCGTTTGCGGGATCGATGAGATCTTCGCCTTTCGGAACCTTACGATGGCCGATACGCGGCTTTCCGGCCATGACTGGGCGCCGACAGCATCAGCGACAGCCTATCTGAGCCATTCGGCACGCGCTTATGTCCGCTATGCCGAATATTTCCGGTATCCCAGCCTATTCGAAAGCACGTCGGGCTTTTCACAATCGCTCAATGCCGACTATCCATTAAGGCCGGAGCATCTGCATTCGCTCGAGGCCGCCTATATTCAGGACTTGCGTCCGCTGTTCCGGCTCGGCGACGGCCGGAAGGCGGACTTTCGCCTGACCTGGTATCGCAACGTCACGACCGACGTGATCGATCGCAACACCAACCTTCAGTCCTCCAATCTCGACAAGCAAATCCTGTCGGGCATCGAGGCGCAGGCGCGATACGATAACGGCAGCGTGTTCGGCGACATCGGTTATGCCCACGTCTTCACCAATCGCGTCTGCGACGAAACCAGAGCATTGGTAACGGACTCCGGTTCTACTTGGCTCGGCAAGATTCCAGCCTGCGTCAAATATGGCTTTTATCAAGGTTATTTGCTGACGCAGGCCGCGCCGGACGACTCGCTCAACCTGACGCTGGGTGCGCGGCTGCTCGATCGTCGACTGGAATTCGGCCCCCGCTTCGTCTGGTACAGCCAGTATAACAACCCGCTGCTCGACACGCTGCTAAACTCCCCCGATCCGGTCCAGGGCTATGCGCTCAACGTTCCCTATGCATGGGGCAGGAACCTGACGGTGGACGCCTATGTCCGCTTCCGCGTCGACGATCGCTTCACCGCCGAGATCAACGGCACCAATCTGACCGATCATTACTACAGTGACCCGCTCAGCCGCACGCTCAATCCCTCGCCGGGACGGACGCTGCGTCTCAGCCTGACGGGGAGGCTGTGACACCCGAATTCGGCAGCCGCCGCCGCGCCTGACATGCAAACCCATGGCCGGGCAGCGACTGCCGGATACCCGCATCCGGAATGGCCGGATGCGTTACCAAGCAGGAGACGTATCATGAAAATGACCAACCTCAAGCTCTTCGCCGCCTCCGCCGCATTGGCGATGGCATTCGCCGGCACCGCTCATGCCCAGGACGTTGACGGCGGCACCAGCGATCGCGACAACAATCGCGTTGGGGTAAGCTCCGCGTTCGGCCCGTCGCACCCAACCGCCGGCAAGGCCGGATTGAGCGCCAAGGCGACGGGCATCAACAATTTCGTCGCCTTCCAGGACTTGAAGGGCAACGGCTCGACCGACCTGAACGGCGTGACGACGATCAACAATCCGACTACCGGCCCCGACGATCATCGCAACCTCGGCCTGTTCCACTTCGCGCAAGTCGGCAACGATGACGTCTGGTTCGGCGAGTGGAGCAGCAATGCCAGCTCGGGCAGCACCGATCATACGGTCTATTATGCCGGCACCACGACCGGCACGACCGTGCCGACCAGCGGCTCGGCGACCTATGCGGTCCGGGGCATCAGCGACTATGCCAACAAGGGTCTGCTGACCGGCACCTTCACCGCCAACTTCGCGTCGGGCTCGTCGGGCACGCTGACCGGCGGCATCGCCAACAGCGCTTCGGGGTATGGGGTGAACATCGGCACCGCCGCGATCAACGGCGTGACCTTCTCCGGTTCCAGTGCGTCAGCAACCCAGTCCGGGACCACGGTTGCTTCGGGCGGTGCGGTCAAAGGCCAATTCTACGGCGCCAACGCCGCTGCGCTGGCTGGTATCGCCACCTTCGGTTCGGCGCGCCAGTATGACACGGCCTTCGGTGGCACGAAGAACTGATCCGATGCGTCGGGGGACGGGGGCCGTCATGGCCTCCGTCCTTGGCCCGCGAGGCGTCGGCATCGCCGGCGCCCTGTTGGCCGCCGCCTGCCCCTCGCCCGCGCTTGCCCAGCAGGCCAGCAGCGGCGACACGCGACTGCGCCTCGACCAGACCGTCGAGCAGCGCAAGGCCGAGGCCGAAACGCGGGTGCGCGACAAGACCGAGCGGCTCGATCCGACCAGCGTCGAGATCGACGGCACCACCTATGCCGTCGGCCGCAACGCCAGCGACACGGGCGCGGCGCTCTACGTCTCGATCGTGCGGCGACGCTGGCCCGACGTGCGTCGCTTCCTCGCCACCTATCGCGCCCTCCCCGGTCACGAGGACGGGCTGATCCTGTACGCCGAAGGCGGCCTCGCGCGCGAGGCGGGCGACATGGCGGGCGCGGAGCGCGCCTATCGCGCGCTCGTCGCGGCGCAGCCCGATTTCCTGCCCGGCCGGCTCGAACTGGCCCGCGTGCTGTTCCTCGATCGCCGCGATCGCGAGGCGGCGCAGGCCTTCGCCGGCGTGCGCGGCGCGCTGCTCGCGCAGGGCGACAAGGCGGCGGGCGTGGTGCGGACGGTCGACACCTTTCTCGCCGCCCTGCGCAAACGGCGCGGCGTGCAGGGCATGGTGTCGTTCGGCCCCGAATACAGCTCCAACCTCAACCAGTCGTCGGCGAGCTACACCTGCCTGATCCCCGGCGCCTCGGGCGATTGCCTGTTCGACCGCAAGGTGCCCGATCCGATCGCCGCGCGCGGGATCAATATCGAGGGCAATGCCACGCTGCGCCTGCCGCTCGTCGGCCATGACGGGATCGGCGGCCGGGTGCTCGCCTTCGGCGACCTCTTCCCCGGCCACGGCCGCTACAGCCAGACCGCGCTGTCGCTGTACGCGGGCTACGACCGCCGCACCGCCGCCACCGGACTGGTCCTCGCCCCCTCGTTCGATCTCGGCACGCTGGGGGGGCAGCGGCTCTACGATGCCTGGGGGCTGCACGGCGAATATAGCCGCGGGTTCGGGTCGCGCACGCTCGTCCGGGTCGAGGGCAATTGGCGCGACTATCGCTACCGGCGCGACGGCTATCGCGATTACGACGGGCGGCAGGCGGATGCGTGGCTGACCGGCTTCCACACGCTGCCGCACGGCTGGACGGTGTTCGGCGGGCCGGATCTGCTCGACAAGCGCGCCGGCGATCGGGTCAACGCCTATCGCCAATATGGCGCGCGGCTCGGGCTCGACCGGACGATCGGCGCGGCGGTCGACCTGCTGCTGACCGCCTCGCTCCGCCGCCGCGACTATGGTGGCTTCAGCCCGCTGCTCGACGCCAGACGCCGCGACGTCGAGCGGAATTACACGATGCTCGCGCGACTCCCCGGCGCGAAGGTCGCGGGTCTCAGCCCCAGCCTGCTCGTTCAGCACAGCCGCGTCGGCAGCAATGTCGACTGGCTCTATTCCTACCGACGCACCAGCGTCAGCCTGAGGATGGATCATGTCTTCTGACCTAGCGTTCGCGCGGGCGCCGATGGCGACCGGCTGGCCCACCGCCTCCTATGCCGCGCGGCGCCGGCATGGCGAAAACCTGCTCGGGCTCGGCGGCACGGCGCTGGTCTATGTCGTGTTGGCGGCGATCGCGCTCCGGCACTGGACGGCCCCTTCCACGGCATCGAGCAGTCGGCCGGCGCCCGCACTGGCCGTCTTCGACGTCCCCCCTGCCGCGCAAGACGCGTCCGCGACCGCGCAGGCGACCACCCCGGCGCAGGAGATGCCGCGCCGGACCGAGACGCCGCCGCCGACACCGCCGGTGCCGGTGCCGCTCGTCCAGCTCCCCGCCCCGCATGCCGCGCCGGCCGAACCCGCGACGCCCGCGCCGCCGCACCCGCAGGGGCACAGCGACCAGCCCGCCGAGGCCACTACGCCGGCCAGTGCCGCTCCTGCCGCCGCGCAACCCACGTCGGGGCGAACCGCCGCGGCGGAGCGCGCGGCGCGGGCCAATTGGCAGGGCGATATCCTCGCGCATCTCCGGCCGCTGCTGCGCTATCCCCGCGTCGCCGAACGCGACGGGCAGCAGGGCGTGGCGCTGGTTGCGATCGGCGTCGATCGTCAGGGCATCGTCCGTTCGGCGCGGATCGTGCGCGGCAGCGGCTATCCGTTGCTCGATGGCGAAGCGCTGGCGACCATCAGGCGCGGCTCGCCCCTGCCCGCGCCGACGCCCGATATTCCGGGCGATCCGGTCTCGGTCGAGCTGCCGATCCAGTTCAGCCTGCGGGGCTGACCCCATCGTTCACGTGCGATAGATTTGTCTGAATTAGCCATAGCTCCAAGTGCGGTCATCCACGCGCCACGCCGCCGATGGTGAGGCCGGACAGCAGCCGCCCCAGCGGCATGACGAGCCCAACCTAGCTGTTCCGCGCGGGACATGACCGCCCGATCTCCGTACGTTAGCTCGCATAGGCCGCTCGCTTCACATGGATCAGCCCGAACGGGCCCTTCTGCGACATTTTTACCAATGCGCTCCAACATTCGCCTGTAAATTCGTATTTGTCGTATAAATGCGTTTTCCAGTGGATTAGGCGGCGCCCCGAGACGTTCGCGACGGGCCGAGCACGACGTCTGCAAGTCAGGCGCGGCGGTATCGCCGCGGCCGGATCGGCTGGAGAGAGAATGATGACGGGTTCGATGGTGCGCACGCGCTTGGGTCGCGACAAGGGCTTCCACGCGACGGTATCGCTGCTGGCGATCGCTCTGGCCGGCTCGGCCGCACAGGCGCAGACGGCGCCACCGCAGGACGCTCCCGCGCCCGTCGCAGCGGCCGAAGCGCAGCAGAACAGCGGCACCGCCGCCCCGAGCGGCGATCAGGGACAGGCCGTCGACCCCAGCCCCACCACGCCTTCGGCCGGCGATGACATCGTTGTCACGGGTGTCCGCGCCAGCCTTCAGTCGGCGCAGAACATCAAGCGCAACGCGGCGCAAATCGTCGATTCGATCGTCGCGGAAGACATCGGCAAGCTGCCCGACCGCAATATCGCCGAGGCCTTGCAGCGCATCTCCGGCGTCCAGATCCAGCGCGCGTTCGGCGAGGGCAGTTCGGTCGCGATCCGCGGCCTGACCCAGGTCCGCACCGAGCTCAACGGCCGCGACATCTTTACCGCCAGCGGATCGAGCAACTCGCTCAGCCTGGAGGACGTGCCGTCCGAGCTGCTCGCCGGCATCGACGTCTACAAGAACCCGTCGGCGGACCTGATCGAGGACCAGCTCAGCGGCACAATCAACTTCCGAACCCGCAAGCCGTTCGACTTCGACGGTGCCAAGGCGTCCGCGTCGGTGACCAACACCTATTACGACCTCGCACGCCGGAGCAAACCGGCGGCGTCGCTGCTGCTCAGCGATCGCTGGTCGACCGGCATCGGCGAGATCGGCATCCTCGCCAGCGCCTCCTATCAGAAGACCGCCTTCCGCCAGGACACGATCTCGACCGAGCCGTTCTATACGCTCGATCCGACCAACGCCGGCGATGCCGCGACGCTGGCGACGCTCGGCCGCACCGGCCAGACGACGACGCTGCCGCACGGCACCGGCATCGGCGAAGTGCCCGGCGACCGCCGCCGCTTCGGCGTCGACGTCTCGCTGCAATGGCGGCCGTCCGACACGCTGGAATTCACGGGCGAATATTTCCGCAACGATTACAAGCTGCGCTCCTACGGCTACAGCTATTTCGCCTATACCAGCGGCGTCGCGATCACGCCGCAGGCGGGTGCGCCCTTCACCTATGCGCCCAACGGCGATTTCCAGAGCGGCACCTTCGTCGACGTGCCGATCGGCAACAACACCTCGATCGGCGCGCGCCATTCGGTGACCACCGATTATTCGCTCAACGCCAAATGGCGGCCGACACCCAATCTGACGATCACCGCCGACGGCCAGTACGTCGACTCGAAGACGAACAATCTCAATTCGATCGTCGGCCTGAGCGGCACCGCGACGACGCTGACCCAGGATATCCGCGGCGACATTCCGTCGTTTCAGATCACCTCGGCGGCGGGGCTCGCCAGCCCGGCGACCTACAGCAACGGCTTCTACCTCGACAATCTCAACAATTCGAAGGGCACCGACAAGGTCGGCCGGTTCGACGGCGAATATCGCTTCGACGGCGGCATCCTCAGCTCGATCAAGGCCGGCGTCCGCTACGCCGATCGCCGTAACCGCACCAACGATACCGGCTATCGCTACACCGGGCTGACCGGACCGGCGGGCAATCTCCGCTATGTCGACCTCGGCGACTTCTTCCGTGGCGACGCCAATCTGTTCGGCGACATCCAGGCCTTCTCGCTGCCGACGGTGCTGAACTACGATGCGACGCGGGCGACGCTCGGTATCACCTCGACGCCGACCTTCCAGCCCAGCGGCACCAATACGCAGGCGCAGAAGACCTATACGGGCTATCTCGCCGCCTTCTTCAAGGCGGACGCGCTGCCCGTGCCGATCGACGGCAACGTCGGCGTGCGCGTCGTCCGCACCAAGGTGGCGGTGACCGGCTTCTACCAGCAGATCGACCTGATCACCGCGCCGGACGGCACGCAGCAGACCGCCGCGCCGACCTTCACGGCAAACGACCAGAGCAACGATTACACGTCGGTGCTGCCGAGCCTCAACCTGCGCGCGCATCTCACCGAGCGGCTGCAATTGCGGTTCGCCGCATCGAAAAACATCTCGCGCCCGAACTTCAACCAGCTCAACCCGACGCTGACGATCACCGAGCCCGGCACCGCACAGATCGACCAGCAGCATACCACCTCGACCGGCAATCCCTTCCTCAAGCCAATGCGGTCGAGCAACCTCGACGCCTCGCTCGAATGGTATTTCGCGCGGACCGGGTCGGTGAGCGTCGCCGGTTTCTACAAGAACATCTCCAACTACATCCAGACGGTGATCGTGCCGCGTAGCGTCACCTTCACCGACGGCGTCACTGCGCTCTACGACGTGACGACCTACGACAATGCCAGCAAGGCCAAGGTGAAGGGCGCGGAGATCGCCTATCAGCAGTTCTTCGACTTCCTCCCCGGCGCGCTGAGCGGCCTCGGCATGCAGGCGAACTTCACCTACGTCGACTCCGAGGCGCCGAGCCCGGCGAGCCAGGGGCCGGTGACACAATTGCCGCTGGAGGGCCTGTCAAAGTACAATTACAATCTGGTCGGCATCTACGAACATGGCCTGATCTCGGCGCGCGTCGCCTACAATTGGCGCAACAAGTTCCTGGTGACGACCTCGGCCAACGGCACGGGCAATCTGCCCATCTTCCAGAAATCGTCCGGGCAGCTCGACGCGTCGATCACCGCCAACGTGACGCCGCATCTGTCGCTGACACTCAACGGCACCAATCTCACCAATACGGTGCGGTCGACCTATTACGGCATCACCACCCGACCGCGCGATGCGATCATGAGCGACCGGCAGATCGCCGGCGTCGCGCGCATCACCTTCTGACGGTCGACGGCGCCGGACCGTCGTGTCCGGCGCCGTTCATCGCGTCGCGCCTGCCGTCACGCGCGTCATCGCCAGCGCCGCGAGCAACAGCGCCCCCGCCGCGAAGGCGAGCGTCCAGATCGGCGCGGTCGGGAAGAAATGCTTGGTGATCGACCCCATCACCGTCGCCACCAGTAATTGCGGCACGACGACGAAGACGTTGAACAATCCCATATAGATACCAAGCTTGCGCTGCGGCAGGCTGGAGGCGAGGATCGCATAGGGCATGGCGAGGATCGACGCCCAGGCGATGCCGATGCCGATCTCGCTCGCCAGCAGCCATCTGGGATCGGTGACGACGAAGAAGCTCGCAAAGCCCGCCGCGCCGCACAGCAGCCCGACGATATGCGTGCGCGCCTGCCCGATCCGCCGCGCCAGCAGCGGCAGCAGCGTCAGCGCCGCCACCGCGGCGATGCCGTTATAGGCGGCGAACAGCACATCGACCCAGTTGGCCCCGGCCTGATAGAGCGGGCTGCGCGCGTCGGGCGCGCCGTAAAAGGCGCCGGCGACGATCGGCGTGGTGTTGATCCACATGATGAATAATGCCGACCAGCTGAAGAATTGGGCGACCGCCAGCCGCTTCATCAGCACCGGCATGCCGCCGAAATCGCCGACGATATGGCCGAGCATGTCGACCGGCCGTCCGTCGCGCGCGCGCAGGATGGCGAGGATGCTCGCCAATCCATAAGCGATCAGCAGGCCGCCGAGCAGATACACTTCCTTTTCAAGGCCCAGCATTGCGACGCCGGCGACGACGATCGCCCCGGCGGCGATCCACACGCCGCTGCCGGTCAGCCGGCGCGCGGCTAGCGTGCGCGTCACCTGCTCCTGATCCCCGGCATCGGCCTCGCCGTGGAATGCCGCCATCTCCGCGGGCGAATATTCGCGCGTGGTCAGCACCGTCCACAGCACCGCGAGGAACAGCGCGGCGCCTCCGAACCAGAAGGCGAAGCGCACCGTATCCGGGATGCCGCCGCCCGCCGCGACGTTCGATACGCCGAGGTGTTCGAGCAGCCACGGGAAAATCGACCCGAACACCGCGCCCGCACCGATGAAGGCGGTCTGCACCGCATAGCCGGCGGCATGCTGGTCCTTGTCGAGCATGTCCCCGACGAAGGCGCGGAACGGCTCCATCGAGACGTTGAGCGACGCGTCGAGCAGCCAGAGCAGCAAGGCCGCCATCAGCAGCCCCGGACTCTCGGGCATCAGCAGCAGCGCGATCGCGGCGAGGATCGCGCCGGCGAGGAAATAGGGCCGCCGCCGGCCGAGACGGCCGAGCCAGGTGCGGTCGCTGAGGTGGCCGATCACCGGCTGAACCAGCAGTCCGGTGAGCGGTGCCGCGACCCACAGCGCCGGCAGATCGTCGAGGCTGGTGCCGAGCGACTGGAAGATGCGGCTCATGTTCGCGTTCTGGAGCGCGAAGCCGATCTGGATGCCGAAGAAGCCGAACGAGATGTTCCAGAGACCCGCCCAGCTCTGCCGCGGCCGTGCGACGGCGGTCATGGCGTGCGCCGGTGGATCGCGCGGACATGGGATAGGGTCGATGCTGGCCTCGCACGCTCCCGCACCCCGCCATCACCCCGGCCCTGCGCCGGGGTCCCGCTTCTTGCTACACGACGCAAATAAGAAGCGGGATGCCGGATCAAGTCCGGCATGACGAACGATGTGGGAACCGCTGCGACACCCGATCGGCCATAGGCGATGCCGCGGCTATACGGGGCCGGGCAACCGGCCTCGCCAAACCCTCCGTCACCCCAGTGAGCAACACTTTCCGCGCCTGCGGACCGGTGGATGCCGGAACAAGTCCGGCATGACGGCGTGGGTTCGGCAACCGTCGCGCGCGCCCGCCCCCGGCGGATCACCGCCGCCGCGCCTTGCCGGCGGCGACGAAGCGGATCGCCTGTCCGCCGCCCGGCGCCAGCGCGAGCGACAGCGTGTCGCCCTTCTTCACGCTGCGCTTCTCGATCGCGATCGCATGGCGCGCCGACGTCCGGTAATCGGCGCCCGCGCCGTCGCGATACACCTCTGCGGTATAGCTACGCCCGGAATCAAGGAAGTTGAGGGCGACGGTCAGCGTGCGCGGCGCCTCGTTGGTGATGCTGCCGAGATACCAATCTTCGCCGGCGCGGTCCTTGCGCGCCACCGTCACGTACTCGCCGACCTCGCCGTTGAGCACGCGCGTCTCCGACCAGTCGACCGGCACGTCGCGGATGAACTGGAAGGCGTCCATATGCTTGGCGTAATTCTCGGGCGTATCCGCCGCCATCGTCACCGGCGAATAGATCACGACGTACAGCGCGAGCTGCTTCGCCTCGGTCGACAGCAACGGGCTGCCGCCCGATCCTTCGAGGCTCAGCACGCCGGGGGTGAAGTCCATCGGGCCGCCGAGCCATTGCGTGAAGAACATATTGGCTTCGTGGTTCGGCGGGTTCTTGCCCGGCCAGGCGTTATATTCCATCCCGCGGCCACCCTCGCGGCTCAGCCAGTTGGGATAGGTGCGGCGCAGGCCGGTATCCTTGATCGGCTCGTGGCTGTCGATGCCGACCTTGTATTTGGCGGCGGTCTGGACGACGCGCAGATAGTGGTTCGCCATCCACTGGCCCTCGTGCCATTCGCGCTTCTTCGTGCCGTCGGCGTCGACGCGCTCGATCTGGCCGGCGTCGGTGACATAGCCGGTCTTGATCACCGGAATGCCGTGATCGCGCGCGTAGGAGAAGGCGCGGTCGAGCTGCGCGTCATAATGGCTCGCCGAGCCGCCGGTCTCGTTATGGCCGACAAGATAGACGCCCTTCGCCCTGGCGTAGCGGTACAGTTCCGCCGCGTCGAAATCGGGGGTCGGCTGGTCGAACTGCATCTCGTTGCCATTGCCGAACCAGTCGCCGTTCCAGCCGACGTTCCAGCCCTCGACGAGCACGCCGGGGATGCGGTTGGCGGCGGCGAAGTCGATATATGTCTTGACGTTGGCGGTGGTCGCGCCGTGCTTCGGGCCGGTTGCCCAGGTCCAGTCGCCCTTGATCATGTTCCACCACACGCCGACGAACTTGCCGGGCTTGATCCAGCTGACGTCGCCGAGCTTGTTCGGCTCGTTGAGGTTGAGTTCGAGGTGGCTCATGTACAGGCCGGGCGCATCGTCGGACAGGATCACCGTCCGCCACGGCGAGGCGAAGGGTGCGGTCCGCACGACCTTGGGCGCGCCGGCGCCGGGGGTCAGCGCCGCCTTGAACGTATTGCCCTCGCTGCGCGCCAGATTCATTGCGGCATAGTCGATCAGCGCCGCCTCATGCACCGCGGCATGCGTGCCGTCGGCCAGCTTGACCGTCATCACCGTCTGCGCGGTGCCGACCGCGTCGAGCGGGGTCTTCTCATAGAGATATTCCTCGCGGTTCCACTGGAGCGCGGGCTTCCACCACGCCGTGCCGTTCTGCGCAAAGGCGAATTCGGTCAGCTCGTCGGCGATATTCGCCTGATGCAGATTGGGCTGGTCGGGGAAACTGTAGCGGAAACCGATGCCGTCGTCGAAGATGCGGAAGGTGACGTCCATCTCGCGCTTCAGCCCGGTCTTCTCGCGGAAGCGGAGGGCAAGCTCGTTATGGCGATCACGGATCGTCTTCCATTCGCCGAACGGCTGCGTCCAGCTGCTGTCCGCCGACGACGCCGTCTTGCCGATCAGTTCGAGGTTGCGCTCGATCTTGGGCGCGTCGGTGAACATGACGCCGAGCTTGCCTGGGTTGAGCACCGGCTTGCCCTTGCGCGTGACCGCATAGGTCGGACGGCCGTCGTTATCGAGCGCGATCGTCACCACCAATGATTTGTCGGGCGAGGTCGCGGTCGCCGCCGGCTGGGCAGCGACGGTCGGGATCTGGGCAACGCCATTGGCGTCGGTCTGCGCGATCGCCGTGCTGCTGAGCAGCGCCAGCGCGAGGGCGCCCCCGATCATGTAATGCTTCATCATGCCTCTCCCATTTTGGTGGCGATCAGTGCGCCATATCCGTCGAAATGCCAGCCCTGCGTCGCGTTTTCGACGACCGGCCGCCACGCATCTGGCTGCTCGGGCGACCAGCGCTGCGGCTCGGGCGACAGGTTGAAGACGCAGAGCATCGTCTCGTCCGATGCGCGGCGTTCGATCGCGAGCATCGCCGCGTCCGCCGCGACGACGCGAATGTCGCCGGTCAGCAGCGCGGGATGCCGCTTGCGCAGCGCCAGCGTTTCGCGCGTCCAGTGCAGCAGGGCATGCGGATCGCGCTCCTGCCGGTCGACCGCCAGCGCGGCATGATCGGCACCGACCGGCAGCCACGGCCGGGCGGTCGAGAAGCCCAGATTGGCGGCATCGCTGCGCCACGCCATCGGCGTGCGCGCGCCGTCGCGCGACAGCGTCTGCGGCCAATTGGCGATCGCCTCGGGGTCCTGAAGATCCTCGAACGGCACCGCGACCTGAGTCAGTCCCAATTCCTCGCCGTAGTAGAGGAAGATATTGCCGCGCAGGCTGGCCAGCAGCAGCATCTTCATCCGCGCAAAGGCGCGAGGATCGCCCTGCCCCGCCCAGCGCGAGATCGCGCGCGGCGCGTCGTGATTCTCGAACGCCCAGCTCGGCCAGCCGACGCCGTCCTGCTCGGGCCATTTGTCGATCGCCTCCGCGACGATCCCCGGCGTCAGCGTCGGCGCATAGAGGAAGTCGAAGCCATAAGCGCTGTGCAGGCGGCGCCCTTCCGCGGTGAACAGCTTCATCTCGCGATCGCTGTCCGCACCGCCGACCTCGGCGACGGTGAAGCGCGCGTCATAGCTGTCGAACAAAGCCCGCACGCGCTCCAGAAAGCCGGGAATGGCGTCGTGGCTCTGATTGTATTGGTGCAGCTGGAAATCGAACGGACGCGTGCGCGGAATGCCGTCGTCGAGCGGCGCGGGCGGATTATCGCGCAGATCGGGATCGAACATCATGAAGTTGATCGCGTCGATGCGGAAACCGTCGACGCCGCGCTCCAGCCAGAAGCGGGCGACGTCGAGGAACGCCTGTTGCACCGCCGGATGGTGGCCGTTGACCTGCGGCTGTTCCTTCAGGAAATTGTGCATGTAATATTGGCCGCGGCGCGCGTCCCAGGTCCAGGCCGGACCGCCGAACACCGATTGCCAATTGTTCGGAGGCGACCCCTCGGGCTGCGGATCGCGCCAGACGTACCAGTCGGCCTTGGGATTGTCGCGGCTCGACCGGCTCTCGACGAACCAGGGATGCTGGTCGCTGGTATGCGCCCAGACCTGATCGACGATCACCTTGAGACCCAGTGCATGCGCGCGCACGACCAATGCGTCGAAATCGGCGATCGTGCCGAAGATCGGATCGACGTCGCAATAGTCCGACACGTCATAGCCGAAATCGGCCATCGGCGAGCGGAAGAAGGGCGAGAGCCAGATCGCCTCGACGCCAAGGCTGGCGACGTGATCGAGATGCGCGGTGATGCCCGGCAGATCGCCGATACCGTCGCCGTTGGAGTCCGCGAAACTGCGCGGATAGATCTGGTAGATGGTCGCGCCGTGCCACCACGGGCGGTCAGTCAGGGTCATTGGGTCGCCTTCAGGGCACAGACGGCATAGCCGAGGGGAGGAAGCGTGATCGTCAGGCTGCCGGGCGCGGCGACCGCACCGCAGCCGCTGCCGGAGAGCGTGGTCGCGCCGGTCGCGCCGATGCCGACCTCGACCTGACGGGTGAGCGGCGTCGTCGCGGTGTTGAAGGCGAGCAGCACCTCCGCGCCGCTGTCCGGATCGAAACGCGAGATGGCGAGCAGGCCCGGCGTCTCCTCTCGTGCGCGCAGCTGCTGGCGACCGCGGGTGAGCGCCGGGGTGGTCAGACGCAGCTTCGCCAGCGCGGCGGTTTGCCGGAACAGCGGATTGTCCTGCCCGAAATGCGCCGTCGCGTTGGTGGTGTCGGTGCCGAGCAGGCGGTTGTCGTTATAGACCGCGACCTTGCTTGCGAACATGTCCTCGCGCGCATCCTGATCGTTGCCGTCGCTGACGAACCCCTGTTCGTCGCCCGAATAGATCGTCGGTACGCCGCGCAGCGTCAGCAGCATCGCGTTGGACAGCATGACGCGCGCCATCACCTCGGCATCGCTCGCCTGCGGGAAGGCCTTGCGGACGAAGGTCGAGAAGCGGCCGTCGTCGTGATTGCCGGTGAAGGTCGGCAATTGCACCGCGGTGTCGAAGCCCTTGGCATAGAGCGCATCGCCGTCGAATAGGGCCTCGAACGCATCGGTGCCACGCGTGCCGGCGACCGTCTCGACCACCGCCTGCCGGAAGGAGAAGTCGAGCACCGCGGGCAGTTTGTCGACGATCGTATGCTGCGCGAGCACCGCCGGCCGCACCTCGTGATCCGACACCTCGCCGAAGATGTGGAAATTGGGAATGCCCTTCGCCTTCGCGCGCGCCTGCATGGCGGGGACGAATTCGGTCCAGAATTCCGGGTTGACGTGGCGGGCGGTGTCGATGCGGAAGCCGTCGATCCCGAACCGGTCGATCCAGCCGCCGAAGATGTCGATCATCCCCGCGACGACCTTCGGATTCTCGGTCATCAGATCGTCGAGGCCGACGAAATCGCCCACCGTCGAACTTTCGTTGCGATAGGTCGTGTCGCCGCGATTGTGGTAGAGCGTGACGTCGTTGAGCCATGCCGGCACCTTCACCGCCTTTTCGGCGGCGGGGACGAAGGGCGTATAGGCATAGGCCGGATCGGTCAGGCGCGCGAAATTCTCCGGCGTGCGGACGTCGTCGCCGGCGAAACCCGGATTGATCGGCTTGCCGGTGATGCCGAGCCGGCGCTGATAGGGATAATCGGCGCGGCTGCGATACGGGCATTCGCGCTTTGCCTGGCATTCGCGATACTGGATCACGTCGGCGGTGTGGTTGATGATGATGTCCATATAGACCTTCATCCCGCGCGCATGCGCCGCCGCGACCAGAGCGGCGAAGTCGGCGTTGGTGCCGAGATGCGGATCGACCTGCGTGAAGTCGGTGATCCAATAGCCGTGATAGCCCGCCGATTGCTGGCCGGGGCCGCCCTGTACCGGCTTGTTCTTGAAGATCGGCCCGACCCAAAGGGCCGTCGCGCCGAGCGACTGGATATAGTCGAGCCGCCGCGTCAGCCCCTTGAGGTCGCCGCCGTGATAGAAGCCTTTCGCCGTCGGATCGAAGCCGGTGACGAGCGGCCCGCCCTTCAGGCCGCCGCGATCGTTGGCGGTGTCGCCATTCTCGAACCGGTCGGGGAGCAGGAAATAGATCACCTCGTCCTGCGGCAACCGCGCGCGATAATCGGCGGTCTGCGCGGACACGGCGGGGGCCGCGAACAGCAGCGCGAGCGCGGTCGCGGTTCGTGTGGCGAGCTTCAGCATGCATCCCCCGGCATCGTCGTGCACCCGATCCATCGCCGGCCGCATCCGGGGCCGTTGTGCGGACGCGGACGCGCCAAGCCAAGTATAGGGCATACGTATTCACTGACGCTATCCCGCCCCGTCGCACTGATGTAGATTGCCCTCATGGCCGTGAAGAGCAAAGGACGGGGACCAGGCGGAGCGAGCGACAAGCCGACCTCCTTCGACATCGCCGCACGCGCCGGCGTGTCGCAACCGACCGTCAGCCGCGCGTTGCGCGGCGACCGCACGGTGAGCGCGGCGACGCGCATGCGGATCGAGGCGATCGCCCGCCAGCTTAACTACAAGGTCGACAAGAACGCCTCGTCGCTGCGGCGGGGGCAGAGCATGACGCTGGCGCTGCTGTTCTTCGAGGACCCGCTCGACGACGGCAGCTTCATCAACCCCTTCTTCCTGTCGATGCTGGGATCGATCCTGCGCACCTGCGCGGCGCGCGGCTATGATCTGCTCAGCTCGTTCCAGCAGCTCTCCGCCGACTGGCACACCGATTACGAGGACAGCCGCAAGGCGGACGGGATCATCCTGCTCGGCTATGGCGATTACGAACTGTACAAGGCGCGGCTGGAGGCGCTGGTCGCGCAGGGGACGCATTTCGTGCGCTGGGGCTCGGTCGACAGCCACAATCTCGGCGTGACGATCGGCTGCGACAATATCGCGGGCGGGCGGATCGCCGCCGAGCATCTGGTCGACCGCGGCCGCCGGCGGATCGGCTTCATCGGCCATGCCGACGATCATTATCCCGAATTCCGCGACCGCTATCGCGGGCTGTGCGCCGTGTTGCGCGCGCACGGCCTGCCGGTCGATCCCGGCCTGCACGCCGATGCGCTGACCGTCGAACATTCGGGCTATGAGGCGACGAAGCGGTTGCTGGCGCGCGACATTCCGTTCGACGCGCTGTTCGCGGCCTCCGACATCATCGCGCTCGGCGCGATGCGCGCGCTGACCGAGGCCGGGCGGCGCGTGCCCGAGGATGTCGCGATCGTCGGCTTCGACGACATCCCCGCCGCCGCGACGACGCAGCCGCCGCTGACGACGATCGCGCAGGACTATCGCCGCGCGGGCGAGGTGCTGGTCGACACCTTGCTGCGCCGCATCGCCGACGAACCGACCGATACCGCGCTGTTGCAGCCGCGGCTGATCGTGCGGGGATCGACGTGAGCATCCATACCGTTGGTGCTGAGCCCGTCGAAGCACCGTGAGACTCACCTGCCCTTCGACAGGCTCAGGGCGAACGGAGAAAGGGGCGTTCTCGCCCGGACGTTCGTGCCTTTTCAAACCCGGCAAAGAATAGTTCGCGCAGAGACGCAGAGACGCAAAGGGGGAGCGCCTGCCGCGGCCGCGGCCCGTCCTTTCACGCCATGAGGTAGACAGGACCACGCACTGCCCCGGGCGCGACACCTTTGCGTCTTCGCGTCTTTGCGCGAACCAGAACCTTCTTCCTTACAGTCACCGCGCCTTGCAATGCTGGGCGACGAACGCCGCGTGCGTCGGCATCGCACCCGCCTCGCGGCGGTAGAGCAGTTCCAGCGTCTCCATATATTCGCCGAGGTCGCCGTCGTCGATCTGGTCGGCGAGCGGGTGATGCGCGCGTGCCGCCACCCCCTGCCCGGCCAGCACCTGCAACCAGCCGTCCTCGGTGAACAATTCCTCCTGTTCGCGGACGATCGTCCCCGCCTCCTGCCAGAGCGCGATCTTGGCGCGCAGCGTATCGGGCAGGTCCATCGCCCGGCACGCCTGCCAGAAGGGTTCGTCGCGGCCGTTCGCCCAATAATGGAGGATCAGGAAGTCGCGGATGCGCTCGATCTCCACCCCGGTCTGGCGATTGTATTCGTCGCGCAAGGCGGGGGCGACGGGCAGCGCGGGCAGCAGCTTGACGAGCCGCGCGATCGCCGACTGGATGAGGTGGATGCTGGTCGATTCGAGCGGTTCGAGGAAGCCGCTCGCCAGCCCCATCGCGACGACATTGTGGCTCCAGGCGCGCTTGCGGCGGCCGGTGACGAAGCGGAGCTGGCGCGGATCGCCCTGCGCCTCGCCCTCGATAGTGGCGAGCAACGTGTCGGCCGCGGCCTCGTCGCTGGTGAAGGCGCTGCAATAGACGTGGCCGTTGCCGGTGCGATGCTGGAGCGGGATTCGCCATTGCCAGCCCGCCTCGCGCGCGATCGCACGGGTATAGGGCAAGGGCGCGCCGACAGTGGCGCTCGGCACCGCGATCGCACGGTCGCAGGGCAGCCAATGGCGCCAGTCCTCGTAACCGGTTGCGAGCGCCCCCTCGATCAGCAGGCCGCGGAAACCGGTGCAATCGAGGAACAGGTCGCCGGCGACACGCTCGCCGGAGTCGAGCGTCAGCGCGGCGACGTCGCCGGTCAGGGGATCGCGTTCGACGCCGGCGATCCTCCCCTCCGTCCGCTCGACGCCGCGATTGACCGCGAACCGGCGGAGGTAGGCGGCATAGAGGCCCGCATCGAAATGGAAGGCATAAGGCATCGCCGGGATGGTCGCCGCGGTGAGCGGCCCGCCGCGATGCATCCGCCCGGCGCGCGCGGCCACCTCGTTGAGGCAATAAGCGTCGAGCGGCTTGGCGAGGCCGAGCCGGCGCGCGCGCAGCCAGTAATGCTGGAAGGCGATCAGCCCGACGTCGCGGCCGACGTCGCCGAAGGCGTGCATGTAGCTATGGCCGGGCTCGCGCCAGCCGTCGAAGGCGATGCCGAGCTTGAACGTGCCGCCGGTGGCGCGCAGGAAGGCATCTTCGTCGAGGCCGAGCGCCTGATTGAACAGGCGGATCTGCGGGATCGTCGCCTCGCCGACGCCAACCGTACCGATGTCGTCGGATTCGATCAGGCGGATGCGATAGCCGGTCTCGAGAAACCCGCCCAGCGCCGCCGCCGCCATCCAGCCGGCGGTGCCGCCGCCGGCGATCACGATCGTGGTGACGGATGCTGTCATGCCCTTGGCCTATCGACAAAAAGGGCTGCCGTCACAAGACGACAGCCCAAGGTTCCGGGGAGGAATGGAGGTCGGCGTCAGAATTTGTAGGTGACGCCGATATAATAATCGCGGCCATAGCGCTGGTAATCGATCACCTGGCGCGGATCGTCGTTCTGATAGGTGATGAACGGACGATCGGTGAGGTTCTTCGCCTGCGCGAGGATCGAGAAGCCGCGGAGGAAGCCCTCCTGGAATTCATAGCCGATCTGCGCGTCGAGGATCGCCTCCGACTTGGCGGTGCGGTAGGTCGGCGATGCCGAAAGGCCGGCGACCTCGGCGAGGAAGTCCGAGCGGTAGCGATAGTTGGCGCGCGCCTGGAAGCCCCATTTCTCGAAGTAGATCGTGCCGCTGCCGGTCCACTTGGACAGGCCGGGCAAGGTGATCGCCTGCGTCGGGTTGCTGGCGAACTTGATCGTCGACTGGGTGTAGTTGCCGCTTGCGAAGATGCCGAAGCCGTCGAGCGCGCTGGTGATCGCCTTGAACGGCAGCGAGATGGTCGCCTCGACGCCGAGCACCTCGCCGCGACCGGTGTTGGCCGGTGCGCTGACGTTGCCGATCGTCTGGCCTGCGGCGATGACCTGCGCCTGCTGCGCCGCGGTCAGCGCCGGCAGCAGCGCCGAGAAGTCATAGGCATAGCTGTTGTTCGGATCGACGAAGTCGGTGAGGTGCTTGAAATAGCCCGACAGCGCGACATAGCCGCCGGCGTCGAAATATTTCTCTAGCGACAGGTCGATGTTGGTCGACTGATAGGGTCGCAGCGCGACGTTGCCGCCGGTCGAGCTGAACACCGGGAACAGCCCGGCCGGGGTACGACCGATGTTGGTGAGGTTGATCCCCACGTCCTGCGTGACGCGCTCCTGATCGAGGCGCGGACGCACCATCGTCTGCGACGCGCCGAGCTTGACGTAGCCATTGTCGACCAGCTCGACCGAGAAGGTCGCCGAGGGCAGGACGTTGGTATATTTCTCGGTCTGGTCGGCCGGGGCGACGGTAACCACGCCGTTGACGACGCTGGCGATCTGGCCGACCGAACGCTGTTCGGAGCGGACCACCTGCACGCCGAGCGCACCCTTCACCGCCTTGCCGCCGACGTCGCCGTCGAGGCTCAGCTTGGCATAGCCGGTATAGACGTCCTCGATGACGCGATTGTCGCGGACCAGCGACGACGGCCGGTTGTCATAGGCGGCGTTGAGCGCATTGTTGTACACGTAGAGCGGGTCGTAGGTCAGCATCGCCGGGACGCCGAGATAGTCGAGCGGAATGTTGGTGCCGAGCAACGCCTCGGTCGGCACGGCGGCGCTGGTCGGCGTGCCGCTCGCGACGGTGCAGCCGGTGCCGGCGCCCCGCGGGCAGAGGAAATAGGAGGTATAGGCGCTGGTCTTCTCGCGCCGGCTGTAATTGCCGCCGACCTCCCAGCTACGCACGAGGCTGCCCTCGAACTCGCCGTTGAGGCTGGCGCGCAGCGACTTCAGATCGTCCTTGAACTTGGGCTGGTTGAGGAAGCCCGACTGGACCACCGCCTGCGTGCCGTTGTTGCCCCAGCCCTGCGGATCGGTGAGGCGCAGGATGTTGGTGTTGGTATAATCGAGCGTCGGCACGATCCGGTAGGTGCCGTTGGCATTCTGCGTGACCGTCACCGTGTCGGCGACGCCGCTCTTGGCGAAGCCGGTGCCGGTGTTGGTCTCGAGCAGGAAGTCGGTGCGCGTCGCGCGGCTCCAGCTCGCATCGACGTTGAAGTGGAGGCGCTCGCCGAGCTTGATGTCGTTGTTCCAGCCCAGAGACAGATTCTCCGCCTTGCGCTGGTTATAGTCGTTGCGCTGCACCGCGAAGACGTTGCTGAACGTCGTCGTCGTCGCGAAGCCGTTGTTGACGGTGATGCCGCTGCGCACCGGATCGGAGAAGCCGAGCGGGAACTCGATGCCGCGCAGCCGCTGCGTTTCCTCGAAATTGGAATAGAGCGCGTCGAAGGTCGAGTGGAACACCTCGGACGGCTGCCATTCGATCGTGCCGACCGCGCCGTAGCGCTTCAGCTCGTTCGACTGGACATAGGGCTTGGCGCCGCCGAGGATGTACGGGTCGGCGGCGGTGCCGGTGCCCGGATAGCCCCAGGCATTGTAGCGCTCGTCCTGCGACGGCGTCTGCGTCCCCGACACGCCGATCGCGATACCAAGCGTGTCGCCCGCGAATTTGTCGATATAGGTCGCCGAGGCGCGATAGCCGTAGCGCGACGAATCCGGGTTGAGATTGTCGATGCCGTTCATCTGGCCGCGGGCGTTGATCGCGAAGACGCGGCCCGATTGTTCGAGCGGACGCAGCATGCGCAAATCGACGGTGCCCGAGATGCCCGCCGCGATCAGCGACGCGTCGGCGGACTTGTAGACGTTGACGTTGCGGAAGAATTCCGAGGGATATTGATCGTATTCGACGCCGCGGTTGTCACCGACGGTCACCTGTTCGCGGCCGTTGAGCAGCGTCGTCGAGAAATCGGGGCCGAGGCCGCGGATCGACAGGCGTTGGTCGCGCCCCTCGAGCCGCTGCGCAGTTACGCCGGGCAGACGCGCGAGCGAATCGGCGATCGAGACGTCGGGCAGCTTGCCGACGTCCTCGGCCGAGACGCTATCGACGATCAGCGTCGAGTTGCGCTTGATCTTCGCCGAATTGGCGAGGCTGGCGCGAATGCCGGTGACGACGATCTCGCCACTGTCGGTGGCGGCGTCCTCGACGGTCTGCGTCTGTGCCGCCTCCTGATTGGGGGTCGGCTCGGCGGCGGGGGCCGGCGCCTGCACCGTCGCCGCGGCGGGCGGATTGGCGGTGGGCGATTGCGGGTTGGGCGCTTCCTGCGCGAAGGCGGCACCGCCGGTGACCAGCAGCACGCTGGCGATGGCGACGGTGCTGGAGCACAGCGCGATACGAGCGCGGCGCGTGTATAGAGACTCGGTCTGGGACACGAAGAAATCCTCCCCCTGGTGGCGTCATGCCCCCACCCGCTCCATCGCGGATGATCAGCTGACTGGTTACCCGGCTTGTGAACGCGGGGGGATTAGGAGCCAAGTCGGCCACATACGTATTCACGGAGCGGCAAGCGCGCCGTGCTTTTCGTGCAACGTCAGGCCCCTAGTGCGTGGCGTCGAGGAAGGTGTTGACGGTGAGCCGGCCGGTCGCCGGATCGGGATCGAAGGCGAGGTCCACCGGCAAATCGGCGCAGTGCAGCGTGTTCGACCGATAGAGGATCGCGCGATTGAACCGCCCCTCGTGCACCGCCAGCCGCTCGAACAACGGCGTGTCGCCCGCGATATACCCGGCCGCGGGCAGGCCGTCGCGCCGCAGGTCGGTGTCGAGCGCGGCGCGATACGGGTCGAGCCGCGTCGCGTCGATCGACTCGAAACCGGTGCTGCGATGCCGGTAGAAGGCGGTGCCGCTGCGCTCGTCCGGCGACAGATAGTGGAGCAGCGCGAGCCGCGTCGGCGAGACTTCGTCGAAATGCGGCAGGCGCTGGATCGGCGCGAGCGCCGCCGGCGGCGTGGTGACGATCGAATAGAAGGCATCGGCGATCACCAGCCCGCCGACGCCGAACGCCGCCTGTGCGACGGGCTCGAGCCGGGCGAGCAGATCGCGCAGCATTCGCGGTGAGACCGGGGCGCGGATGCCGGGATAATGCGGCCCGATCGGCGCGAACGACAGGAAGGCGGCATCGTCGCGGAAGCGCGCGGCATCGGCGAACCCGTCGATGACGACGACGGGCTGCGCCTCGGCGCCGTGGTGGGTGATCGAAACCGTCCAGTCCATCGCCGGCGATGTCGGACATGACGACGAAGAATGCAATTGCGGAACCCGCAAGGGCTCATATCCAGACTTCCGCCATTGCGTCGCAACATCTATGATGGAGAGGCGACGGGATCAACGGAGGCGATGCCATGACGGAGCCGGTCTACACCCTGTACGACGTTCGCGATTACCCGATCGTGCGCTTCGTCGGCGAGGCGGCCGAAGGCTATGCGACGCGCTGGTGCGCGGAAATGGATCGGTTGCTCGCCGATGGCGGGCGGTTCGTGCTGATCTATCCGCCGCGCCGCCAGGAGGAGGCACATGCCGACCGCGTCGCTCGTGGCCAGTGGCTCAAACACAATAAGACGGCCTTGGCCGAGCGCTGCCTCGCGGTGATCGCGATCGAGCCCGATGCCGCGCGGCGGGCGGAGATGGAAGCGATGTACCCCAATCTCGTCAAGGCGTTCGGCACGCCGCAGGCCGTACGCGCCACGGCCGCCGAGGCCGAACGGCTCGCGCGCCACCTGCTGGCCGGCGGCAGGCCGTCCGACGGGGTGTGAGCGCAGCGCCGCCGGACGGGGTGAGGGATCATGGTCGATGTCAGCGGGCGGGTCGACATGCCGATCCACAATGCCGGCTGGGTCGCCTATGAGCCGATCGCGGCGATCCGCAAGGCGGCGTTCGACCGGATGATGGCGATCGCGGTCAAGGCGTCGCTGTAGCTGGCGCAGTCGGCGACCAAGCCGCCGCGCGAGCGCCGCCCCCCGCCCGTCAGGATCGCAGGCCCTCGACCAGCGTCAGGTCGACGTCGGGGATCATGCCTTCCAGCACCGCCCAATAGCCCGACACCGCATCCTGCCCGGCGGTCTGGTATGCCTGCGACATCTTGATCCGCACCGCCTCGAACAGGTCGTTCTCCATCCGTGCGCCCTCTTCGGTCAGGCGCAGCAGACGCTGGCGGCGGTCGCGTTCGCCCGGACGGGTCTCGACCAACTTGCGGTCGGTTAGTTCGTTGAGTACGCGGCCCAAGGACTGTTTGGTGATCGCGAGCAATCCCAGCAACTCGCTGACCGTCAGGTCGGGTTTGCGCGCGATGAAATACAGTGCACGATGATGCGCGCGGCCCAATCCCTGTGCTGCGAGCCCCTGATCGACGGAGCGGGTGAGATGGCTATGGCCAAAATACAGCAGTTCCATGCCGCGACGCAATTCGGGCTCGCGGAGAAACTGGGCGGAAGCGGAGGGAGCTGTGGCAGCCATGTTGACCAGTTTAGCCCTCGCCCGTACGCGTCCGCAACCCCTGATGCCTGAGAGAAATCGATGACCCGTGTTTCCACGGCCGCCGCGCCGACCTTCCGTTTCGATCGCAGCGCGACCCCGGTCGAGGCCAATGAGCGCGCCGCGCGGCTGGTCGATCCGGGCTTCGGCCGCGTCTTCACCGATCATATGGCGGTGATCCGCTACACTGAGGCGGAGGGCTGGCACGACGCCGCGATCACCGCCCGCGCGCCGATCACCGTCGACCCGTCGACTGCGGTGCTCCATTATGCGCAGGAAATCTTCGAGGGGCTCAAGGCCTATCGGCTCGACGACGGCGGCACCGCGCTGTTCCGCCCCGACGCCAATGCGCGCCGCTTCAACAACAGCGCACGGCGGCTGGCGATGCCAGAACTGCCCGAGGAGCTGTTCCTGCAATCGTGCCGGCAGTTGGTCGCCACCGAGCGCGACTGGTTTCCGCAGATCGAGGGCGGCGCGCTTTACCTGCGTCCCTTCATGTTCGCGAGCGAGGCGTTCCTCGGCGTCAAACCGTCGTCCGACTATCTCTATATGGTGATCGCCTCGTCGGTCGGCGCCTATTGGAAGGGCGGCGCACGCGCCGTGTCGATCTGGGTCAGCCAGGATTATACCCGCGCCGCGCCCGGTGGCACCGGCGAGGCGAAATGCGGCGGCAATTATGCCGCCAGCCTGCTCGCCCAGTCCGAGGCGATCCGTCAGGGTTGCGACCAGGTCGTCTTCCTCGACGCGGTCGAGCGCCGCTGGGTCGAGGAACTGGGCGGCATGAACGTCTTCTTCGTGTTCGACGACGGTTCGATGGTGACGCCGCCGCTGACCGGCACGATCCTGCCCGGCATCACCCGCGATTCGATCATCCGCATCGCGCGCGACCAGGGGATCGAGGTGCGCGAGGAGCTGTACGGCATCGACCAGTGGCGTGCCGATGCGGCGAGCGGTCGCCTGACCGAGGCGTTCGCCTGCGGGACCGCCGCGGTGGTGACGCCGATCGGCGAGGTCGCCGGTGTCGACGGTCGGTTCACGATCGGCGGCGGCGGCACCGGTCAGCTCACGCAGCGGATGCTCGACGCGCTGTCGGCGATCCAGCGCGGTCGCGCGGCCGACCCGCACGGCTGGTTGCAGCGGCTCGACTAATTTCGTCGGGGCGGCCCGAAAAGTCGTACCGGCGGGGCTTTCCAACCCCGCCGACCCGGCTATAAGGCCGCCTCCTCGTTGGGGCGTCGCCAAGTGGTAAGGCAGCGGCTTTTGGTGCCGCCATCCGCAGGTTCGAATCCTGCCGCCCCAGCCAGGATCCAGACACATCGACCTCGATGCGCCGGTCGCGGCGGCCTAGTCCCGCGCTGCCGCCGCCATGGCCCGGTTGCGCGCCGCGGACGCCGCCAACGTCTCGGTCAGCAGCGTGACGAGGCGATCGTCGCGGTCGAGAACGTTCAAGCCTTCGCGGGTCGAGCCGCCCGGACTGGCGACACGATCGGCGAGTGTCGCGGGGCTGACGTCGGCCTCTGCGGCCATCGCCGCCGATCCCTCGAGCGTCGCCAGCGCGAGCCGGGCCGCCTGATCCTGCGACAGGCCCAAAGCCGCACCCGCCTGCGCGAGCGCATCGGCGAAACGGAAGACGAAGCCGGGGCCGCAACCAGCGAGCGCGGTGACGTCGTCGAACTGCGCTTCGCCGGCTATCCACTCGACGAGGCCGAGTGGCCGCATCCATTCGGTCAGCTCGGCACGTGTCGCATCGTCCGCGGCGGTGGAGAAGAGCGCGACGACGCCCTGGCCGATCGCGACCGGCAGGTTCGGCATCGCACGCACCACCGCGCCCGCCTTGCAGAGCGTGGCGAGCGTCGCCTCCTCCACACCGGCGAGGATCGACACCAGCACGCGCGGCGCATGACGAGCGAGCGGCCCGTCACGCAACAGGCCCAGCTGCTGCGGCTTGAGACCGAGCAGGATGACGTCGAACGCCCCCTCCCCCGCGTCGGGGATCGCCGGGACGACGCGGACGCCATCGGGCATCGCGCGACCGCTGGGGCTGACGACGGTGACGTCGGCGGGCGACAGGCCGGCGGCGAGCCAGCGGCGGAGCATGGCGCCGCCCATGTTGCCGGCACCGACCATGAGCAGCCGCATCAGGCCTCGCCCTGCGTCTCGATCAGCGCGGCGGCGAGCGCCTCCTTGGGGGTCTTGCCGCCCCACAGCACGAACTGGAACACCGGATAGAAGCGCTCGCACTCCTCGATCGCCGATTCGACGAGCAATTCGGTGGCGCCGAGCGACATCGTCCCCTCCTCCTCGCCGTCGATCATCGCGGCATGGCGGTAGAGCAGCACGCCCGAGGACGACCAGAGCTCGAAATGGCCGATCCACAATTGCTCGTTGACCAGGCCGATCGCCTCATAGACCGCGGCGCGGCGATCGTCGGTGACCTTGATGTCGGGAAAGGCGAGGAATTGCAGGACGCTGTCGTCCTCGCGCCAGAGCGCGCGCAATTCGTAGCTGGTCCAGCTGCCCTTCACCGTTGCGACGATCTCGTCGTCGTGACGCTCGTGCTCCCAGCCATGCGCGGCATAATAGGCCTCGAGCATGTCGATGGGGGCGTCGGGTTCGGATTCGTGTTCAGCGTGGTCGAGCATCGTTACGCCTCTATCGCACGACAAGGCTGCCGAGGCAAAAACGCCCAGGCAACCCCATCGTGGACAACACTGTCGATAAAGCTGTGGAAAAGTCGATCAGGCGGTGGGGACCGGATCGGCAGACGGCGTCGGGGTGGCGCCGAGCCGCGCTTCCAGCGCATCGAGCCGCGCCTTGAGCGCATCGTTTTCGTCGCGCGCGGCGACGGCCATCGCCTTCACCACCTCGAACTCGTCGCGGCTGACGAAGTCGAGACCGCCGATCCACTCGCGCGCCCGTGCCCGCGCGCCCGATTCGGCCTCGCGGCCGACGCCGGCCAGAGTGCCGGCGGCGCCGTTCACCAGCTTCACCAGATCGTCGAACAGGCGGTTGTCGGATTGCATATCGAAGGGTCCCGGAAAAGCGATGCTATGTGTCAGAGCATCTGGGACGTATGCGCCGCCGGCACAAGGGTTTCGGCATCGGGGTTGAGCTGGCCGATCCGCCAGGTCAGGACGCCGGCGAAGCTGATCCAGATCAGATAAGGCACCATCAGCCACGCGGCGAGCGGGCGGATGCGACCGAACAGCACGGTGGCGATCGTCGCGACGATCAGGATCGCGACGATGACCAGCAATGCGACGCCAACCTGATGCATCCCGAAGAACAGCGGCGTCCATGCGAGGTTGAGGACGAACTGGACGGCGAAGGCCGTCAAAGCCAGTCCCCGCCCGCGTGCGCCACGCGCATGGAGGATCATCGCCACCGCGAGGCCGAGCAGGATGTAAAGCGAGGTCCAGGCGACCGGGAAGACCCAGCCCGGCGGGGTCAGCGCCGGCTTCTGCAACGCGACGTACCAGCCGTTGTCGGCACCCGCCGGCACCGCTCGTCCGGAGGCGAAGCCGAGCAACAGGATCAGCGGTACGGTAAAGATGGCCCAGCGCAGGAAAGACACCCGCAACTGTCCCTTGGAAGCGATGCCCCCCACCCGATGCTCCTCAACAGCGTTCACGCCTGCTTTGCCGCGCCGCGCAGCCTTCGTAAAGCACCCGTATCGGTGATCGTTCCCATTGTAGATCAATCGCGTATCGCGGCGACCAAATATTCCACATTGCCCTCCGGCCCGGTGATCGGGCTCTCGACGACACCGACCGCAGGCCAGCCTTCCGCCGACAGCCATGCGACGACCTCGTCGCAGACACGGGTTCGGACTGCCGGATCGCGTACCACCCCGCCCTTGCCGACCTCGGCCCGCCCCGCCTCGAACTGTGGCTTGATCAGCGCGAGCAGTCGCGCGCCCGGCCGGGCGAAGCCCATCGGCCGCTCCAACACCTTGGCAAGACCGATGAAACTGGCGTCGCAGACGATCAGGTCGACGGGCTCCGGGATATGCGCGTCGGTGAGGATGCGGGCGCTGGTCTGTTCGTGGACGATGACGCGCGGATCCTGACGCAGCTTCCACGCGAGCTGGTTGGTGCCGCTGTCGACGGCATAGACGCGCGCCGCGCCGCGGCTGAGCAGCACGTCGGTGAAGCCGCCGGTCGAGGATCCGACGTCGATCGCCACCGCATCGGTGACGGCCCAACCGAAATGGTCCAGTCCGTGCGCCAGCTTGATGCCGCCGCGCGATACCCAGGGATGATCGCGCCCACGCACGTCGAGCGCGACGTCGTCGGGGAACGCCTGTCCCGGCTTGTCGACCTTGCGCGTGCCGGCGAACACGAGCCCCGCCATGATCAGCGCCTGCGCACGCGTCCGCGATTCCGCAAGGCCGCGATCGACGAGCATCTGGTCAGCACGGGTCTTTGCCATGACGCGCGCCCTAGCGCGGAAATGGCGCGCGCGTCACCCCGCATGCGCCGGTCCTTCGCTCCGGCGCTCGCCGCCTTCGATTGGGCGCATCGGCAATTGCCTAGTGGAACAGTAGGATTATCTTCTCGGTAGTGCTGGTGTGGAAGGACGGAGGATCCGAACCCCGGCCCGACACGCCCTTTCACACGGAGGGAGATGCAGCCATGACCGGATTTTCCAGTTTCGAAAGCGTGCAACCGACCATCCTGACCGTGCCGGGCCTCGGCGGCTCCGGGCCGTCGCACTGGCAGACCTTGTGGGAGGATTCGCGGCCCGACACGCTGCGCGTCGAGCTCGGCATGTGGAACACACCGCATCGCAACGCCTGGGTGACCAAGCTCGACCAGGCGATTTCCCGCGCCGAGGCGCCGGTGATCCTAGCCGCACATAGCCTCGGCTGCCTCGCGGTGGCGTGGTGGGCGGAGCTGAGCCCGCAGCCCTATGGCTGGCCGGTCGCCGGGGCATTGCTGGTGGCACCCGCCGATGTCGATCGACCCGGAGCGCCCGACGAATTGCGCGGCTTCGCGCCGACGCCGCGCACTCCCCTGCCCTTCCCGTCGATCCTCGTCGCGTCGAGCGACGATCCGTGGATCGGCATCGACCGCGCGCACAGCCTCGCCGCGCAATGGGGCAGTCATTTCATCGATGCCGGGCCGCAGGGGCACCTCAACGCCGCCAGCGGCATCGGCTGGTGGGAGGAGGGGCAGGAGTTGCTCAACCGGGTGATCGCCGCGGGCACCGACAGTCGTGGCCGCGCGCGCCCGGCGAGCGACGCACGTTCGATCCTCGCGATCAACGCCACCGAGGCGGCGCAGGCGCATTACCTCGGCCGGTGACCTGCCGCGTCAGGCGGGCGCGAAGGGGTTCACGATCCTGACGCGCCCGTTGATGACGAGGCCGTGGTGCATGTCTTCCGAATAGAGGATGTCGCACCCGGCAATGACGGCTGCCGCCGCGATCATCCCGTCGTAGATCGAGAGGGTATAGCGTTCAGCCAGACGCACGCCGAGTTGGTGGAGTGCGAGGTCCAGCACCACGAGCCTAGGACACCGATCGACAACGGTCTCGATCGCCAATCCGATCTTCCGCCAGTCCCAACCCTGCTTGCGGCGCAGGACGTTCGCCAGTTCGTTCAACGATTGTGCGCTCACGACGCCGCCTTGCTGCAGCAACCGATAGGCGACCAAGCTTCGCGGATCGCCCGTGAAGGCATAGACGAGAACATTGGAATCGAAGAAGACGCTCATCGGCGCGCGTTGGCTTCTTCCCGGTCGAATTTGTAATCGGGGGGCAATGGGCTGGCGAGCTTCTTCATCCGGTCGATCGCGGAATCCCGTGCCGCGTCGGATACGGGGATGGTTATCACCCCCGGCACGGTCAGGCTCACATCGTCACCGTCGTGGAGCCCCAAAGAGGCAACGACCTCGTCGGGGACCTTCACGATATAGCCATCCGATGTCTTGGTCAGCTTCATGACCCGCTCATACCATAATATCGTGACAGGGGCGAGACGGGGGCGTTCAGCCCCCCTCCAGCTCCTGCTCGCGCCCCTTGGCCGTCGCCGCCTTCATCGCGCGGTAGAGGCGGACGTTGAGGCCGATCAGCACCACCAGCGCGAGGCCGGTGATGACGACGACCGCGGTCCACCCCTTCATGCGCGCGCGCCCTCGGTCACCTCGGTGCTGTTGTGGCGCAACGTCCTGAGCACGGTCTGGACGATATGGTCGGCGTCGAGGCCCGCTTCGGCATATTGCTTCTCGGGCTTGTCCTGATCCTGGAAGACGTCGGGCAGGCGCATCGTGCGCAGCTTGAGCCCGCCGTCGATCAGCCCCTCGTCGCTCGCCAGCGTCAGCACGTGCGCGCCGAAGCCGCCGACCGCATTCTCCTCGATCGTCACCGCCACCTCATGCGTGGTCAGCAGGCGGCGGATCAGCGCCTCATCGAGCGGCTTGGCGAAGCGCAGGTCGGCGACGGTGGTCGACAGCCCCTTGGCCTCGAGCACTTCGGCAGCCTTGAGCGCTTCCTCCAGCCGGGTGCCGAGCGACAGGATCGCAACGGTCTTGCCCTCACGGACGATGCGGCCCTTGCCGATCTCGAGCCGCTGCGGCACCGCGGGCAAGTCGACGCCGACGCCGTTGCCGCGTGGGTAGCGGAGCGCGATCGGACCGCTGTCGTGCAACGCGGCGGTATGCGTCATATGAACCAGCTCGGCCTCGTCCGCCGCCGCCATCACGACGAAATTGGGCAGTGTCGCCAGATAGGTGACGTCGAACGACCCGGCATGCGTCGCGCCGTCGGCGCCGACCAGCCCGGCGCGGTCGATCGCGAAGCGCACCGGCAGGTTCTGGATCGCGACGTCGTGGACGACCTGGTCATAGGCGCGCTGGAGGAAGGTCGAATAGATGGCGCAGAACGGCCGCATTCCCTGCGCGGCGAGACCCGCGGCGAAGGTCACCGCATGCTGTTCGGCGATGCCGACGTCGAAGGCGCGATCGGGGAACGCCTTGGCGAAACGATCGACGCCGGTGCCCGAGGGCATCGCCGCGGTGATCGCCACGATCGTCGGGTCGCGCTCGCCTTCCTTGATCAAGGCATCGCCGAAGACGTTCTGATATTGCGGCGGTCCCGGTGGCGCCTTGGCCTGCGCGCCGGTGATGACGTCGAATTTCTGGACGCCGTGATATTTGTCCGCCGCCGCCTCGGCCGGGCCATAGCCCTTGCCCTTCTTGGTGACGACATGGACGAGGATCGGCCCTTCTTCGGCGTCGCGGACATTCTCGAGCACCGGGATCAGATGGTCGAGATTGTGGCCGTCGATCGGGCCGACGTAGTAGAAGCCGAGCTCCTCGAACAGGGTGCCGCCCATCGTCATGCCGCGGGCAAATTCGTCGGTCTTGCGCGCCGCGGCGTAGAAGGGCCGCGGCAGGCGGCGCGCGAACTTGCGCAGGATGTCGCGGACGCCGAGAAATTCGCGGCTCGACACGATGCGGGAGAGATAGGCCGACAGGCCGCCGACCGGCGGCGCGATCGACATGTCATTGTCGTTGAGGATGACGACCAGCCGGTTGCCCGCCTGTTCGGCGTTGTTCATCGCCTCATAGGCCATGCCCGCGGACATCGAGCCGTCGCCGATCACCGCAATGCCGCGGCCCGGCGTGCCGGCAAGCTTGTTCGCCACGGCGAAGCCGAGCGCCGCCGAGATCGAGGTCGAGCTGTGCGCTGCGCCGAACGGGTCGTACTCGCTCTCGCTGCGCTTGGTGAAGCCGCTGAGCCCGCCGCCCTGACGCAGCGTGCGGATCCGGTCGCGACGGCCGGTCAGGATCTTGTGCGGATAGCATTGGTGGCCGACGTCCCACACCAGGCGGTCGCGCGGCGTGTCGAAGACGTAATGGATCGCGGTGGTCAGCTCGACGACGCCGAGCCCCGAACCGAGGTGGCCGCCGGTCGATCCGACCGCCGAGATCGTCTCCTGCCGCAGTTCGTCGGCCAGCTGGCGCAACTGCTCGGGAGGGAGTTTTCGCAGCTCTTCCGGTGTGTTGACGGTATCGAGCAGCGGCGTTTCGGGTAATTCGGCCATCGGACCCGTCTACGCGCTTGTACGATGGGTGTCGATTGTCGGCGCGCGCAACGTCAGGCGCAGTCCGCGCATTTGCCGCGCACCTCGATCACCGGACGAATTGGTGCAAAACCAACAGCTTGCGCGGCACTCCTGACACCACGCGTGACCGTGTCGTCGTCGAGATGCACCGTTTGTCCACACGAATCGCATACCAGAAAGATACAATCGTGCAGGCAATCGGGATGCGCATTGGCCACGTAAGCGTTTGAGCTTTCGACCTTCCGCGCGAGATTGGACGCCACGAAGACGTCGAGGATGCGGTAGATGCTGTTCGCGGCGACGCGGCGGCCCTCGCTCTTCGACATCGCCTCCGCGATATCATAGGCGCTGGCCGGCTTGGTGAAACCGACGAGCGCGGCGAAGACGTTGGCGCGCATCTGCGTCCATTGCTCGCCGGACTTCTCCAGCGTCGCGCGCGCGGCCTTGGTGAGGTCTGCGCCCTGCGGCTCGTGGTGATCGTGATGCGCGTGCGCTGCCATAACGGGGACTTAGGTGGCGTCGACCGTGATCACAAGCGGCGTCAGATGACGGCGCGACGGTTGAGATCGTGGCCGAACGCCAGCAACCCGACGCCGATCACCGTCCACAAGGTTTCGGCACCGCCGCCACCTTCGTGCGGCAGGGTCATCGCACCCGCCATGATCCCGAGGCCGAAGGCGCCCATCGACGCGGGCATGACATAGCCGTGCTCCAGAACGCCGCGGCCGAGCGCGACCGCACCGAGGAAGATGGCGATCGTCAGGCCGATCTCGTGGAAGATCGGGTTGAGCAGCAGCCCGCCCGCCGCCGACAGCATCGCCAGCAGCACCGCGCTCGCGAGACAATGGACGACGCACAGGCCGGACAGCGCGATCGCGGCGCGATCGAGCCAGGCCCAGCCGAAGCGGCGTACAATATGCGTCCCGTGCGTCATTGCTGCCGTCCATCTAGGCCGGTTGCTGCAAGGTTACAATATCACATGGCGTATTCGGCAGCGATTTTCTTGCGGTCTTTCATTGACAAGCCGGCAGCCCCGCGGCCGCCGGAGGGCCGCGGTCAGCTGGCGGCGAGCGACGGCGTGTCGTTGCCGGGATGAACCAGCGCGAGCTGCGCGGCTCGCGCGTCGCGGATCGGGCCGGCGGTGGGCTTGGCGTCGAGCTTGAACCCGTCGACATCCTGCGCCAGCGCATCCGCCTCGGCGGCGAGTTCGCGCGCCGCCGCGGTCGCCTGTTCGACCATTGCCGCATTCTGCTGGGTCATGCCGTCCATCTCGCCGACCGCGACGTTGACCTGACTAAGCCCCCTCGCCTGCTGCTCCGACGAGCGGGCGATGCCGGAGACGAGATCGCTGACCTCGCCGATCCGCACGAAGATGCTGTCGAGCGTGCGCCCGGTATCGGTGACGAGGCCGACGCCGTCCTGCACCAGCGCCCCCGAGGCTAGGATGCGGCCCTTCACGTCGCGCGCCGCATCCGCGGACCGCTGCGCCAGCGCCCGCACCTCGGAGGCGACGACGGCGAAGCCGCGTCCCGCGTCGCCCGCGCGCGCCGCCTCCACGCCGGCGTTGAGCGCCAGCAGATTGGTCTGGAAGGCGATGCCGTCGATCACCGAGATGATCTCCGATATCTCGTTCGACGAACGCTCGATCGCGCCCATCGCCTCGACGGCGCGACGCACGATTCCCCCTGATTCCTCGGTCTCGCGACGGACGTTTCCGACGATTGTGTCGGTCCGGTTGGCGCCGCTCGCCGCCTCGCTCACCGCCGAGGTGATCTCGTGGATCGCCGCCGCGGTCTGTTCGAGCGCCGCCGCCTGCTGCTCGGTGCGCAGCGACAGGTCGTCCGAGGCGCTGCGCAGCTCGACCGTCGCGACCTTCACCCGCGTGGCGGACTCGGCGACCCGGCTGAGCGTCTGCGACAGGCGCTCCATCGCGGCATCGAACGAACGCGCCAGTTCGCGATACTCGTCGGGCAGCGCGTCGCCGATCCGGTAGCGCAGATCACCGCTACCGAGTTCACCCAGCGCCTTGGTCAGTTCGCGGACGACGGCGTCCTGTTTGCGCGCGTTGGTGACCTGCGCCTGCGCCGCCACCCGGAACACCTCGACCGCGGCGACCATCGTGCCGATCTCGTCGGCCCGATCGCCGCCGGCAAGACGCAGCGTAAGGTCGCCATCCGCCATGCGGCGCATCGCGTTGGCGGTATCGCCCACCGGCCTCAGCACGCGACGGAGCAGATAGGCGAGCGCCGCTGCGGTCAGCGCGATCAGAATGAGGCCGATCAGCGCCAGCAATGCGATCGTCCTGGCGAGCTGACGCTGGCCGTGTTCGGCGAGCGCCTGCTGGACCTTGGCGGTGGCGATCACGAGCTGGTCGATATGCCGCCGGTGGGTCGCATAGAGCGTCGCGAGCCGCGCGTAGCTGGCCTGCATCGCCGCGGCGTCACCGCGTTCGACCGCGGGCATCAGGACGTGGTCGAGCTCGCTCCAGAACAGCTCGGCGTCATGTACCGCGCGATCGAGCGGCTGGCGGATCGACGGCTCCGACAGCGACGACGCCTTCCAGCGGGCGACGCTGGCGCGAAAGGCCTGTTCGGCCCGGGCGAGCGACGCGCGCCGGCGGGGCAGCGACGCCGGATCACGCGCGAGCAGCGTCGCGTCGAGAAAGGGTTCGATGACATAGGCGGGGGGCGGCAGGATGTCCGCGTCGAGGTCGCTGATCTCCTGATTTTGACGCGCGATCGGGCCGCCGACCCGGATCGTATCGATGCCGAAGCCGGCGACGATGCCGCAGAATAGCACCAGCGCGATCGCCGATAGCCCTGCAATCCGACATTTTTCCTGAATAGTCATACGATTGATCCGCTCACCCCGACGTACTTCACTCGGCATCACTTCGTCCTATTGCTAGTATAGTTGGGCCGAAGCCTCGGCGCGTCGACAAATCGCATTGCGCGAATATCGACGATCGCGGGGCCAAATCTCGATCAGGAGGAGCGGAAGCGTTCGTCATCGATCATCGGAATTGTCTCAACTACTTGAGCGGGTGGAGCGGGCGCGGCGGCGCAATGCGGCACGGCGCAGCGTCCTTTAGAAAAACTCCCTCGCCACCCCGGCGCGGGCCGCTCATGGTCGGGCGTATGAATGGACCATGGCATTGAGGACGGTAGGCGAGCTGAGCGCGCGCCATCGTGGGTTGCTGTTCGCGCTGGTGATCACCGCGGGGGTGCTCAACCTCGTCGATCGTCAGATCATCGCGGTGCTCAAGCCGACGATCGCCACCGAACTCGGCTGGAGCGACGACGATTACGGCACGCTCGCCGCCTGGTTCCAGACCGGCGCGGCGATCGGCTTCCTGTTCAGCGGCTGGATCGCGGACCGGCTCGGCGTCAAATGGGCCAATCCGGCGGGCGTGGCGGCGTGGAGCGTCGCGGCGCTGCTGCACGGCTGGGCGATGACGATCGGGCAGTTCACCGCGGTGCGGATCGCGCTCGGCGCGACCGAGGCGATGGGGACGCCGACCGGCGCAAAGACGGTCGCCGCGGTGCTGTCGCCGCGCTGGCGGTCGACCGGCTTCGGCGCGACCAACGCGGCGAGCAGCCTCGGCGCGATCCTCGCCCCGCTGGCGATCCCCGCGGTGGCGCTGGCGTTCGGCTGGCGCGGGACCTTCGTCGCCGCCGGGCTGTTCGGGCTGATATGGGCGGGCGGCTGGCTGATCGCGGCGCGCGGCGTGCGCTTCACGCCGCACCAGCCCGCCACGGCGACGCCGCTGGCGGCGCTCGACGGCCCGATCCTGCGCGATTCCCGGACCTGGGCGGTGGCGGGCGCCAAGATCCTGTCGGACGCGACCTGGTGGCTGCTGCTATTCTGGCTACCCGATTTCTTTCATCGCCAGTTCGGCCTGTCGGGGGTCGCGCTCGGCGTGCCGCTCGCCATCGCTTATGGCGGCGCGGCGGTGGGGTCGCTGGTCGGCGGCAGCGTGTCGACGCGGCTGCTCGGCAAGGGGGTTGCGGTGAACCGCGTGCGCAAGGGCATCATGCTGGTCGCGGCGCTGGCGGTGGTGCCGATCCCCTTCGCGCTGCTCATCCACGATTATCCGCTGGCGATCGCGCTGATGGCGCTGGCGCTCGCCGGGCATCAGGCCTTCTCGACCAATTTGTTTGCACTGATCGCCGACATCGTGCCGCAGCGCCGGGTCGGGCGGGTGACCGCCTTCGGATCGTTCTGCGGCAACGTCGGCGGCATCGGCATCGCTAAGGTCGCCGGACTGACGCTGGCGGCCGGGCTCGGCTATCTGCCGCTGCTGCTGTTCGCGAGCGTCGCCTATCTCGCCGCGCTCGGCTGGATCCAGTTGCTGCTGCCGCATCTGCAGCCGCTGGCGGAGGGTACGGACGAGGACGCGGTATAAAGGCGCGCTGTCGGGGGCCACGATGCTTCTTTATACCCCAGCGCGCAGAGGGATAATAAGGTCGCGCGATCAAAGGGGATTTCGATGAACGCCAACCGTTTGTTCGCGCTGCTCGCCACCACCTGCCTGTCCGCCGCCATGCCGGCCTTCGCCCAGGACGCGCCCCCGCCCGTGCCCGTGCCAGTGGCCGACGCGCCGGGCGACACGCAGGACGGCGAGATCGTCGTCACCGCGCGTTTCCGCAACGAAAGCCTCCAGCAGGTGCCGATCGCGATCACCGCGATCAGCGGCAGTTCGCTCGCCGAGCGGCAGTTGAACACGGTCGAGACGATCAGCGCGGCAATCCCCTCGGTCGGTTTCCGCAGCGGCGCGTCGAACAAGGACCGGACGATCTTCATCCGCGGCATCGGCACGATCACCACGTCCCCCGGCGTCGAGCCATCGGTGTCGACCGTGCTCGACGGCGTCGTGCTGACCCGGCCGGGCCAGTCGACGCTCGATCTCGGCGAGGTCGAGCGGATCGAGGTGCTGCGCGGGCCGCAGGGGACGTTGTTCGGCAAGAACGCTTCGGCGGGCGTCGTCAACATCGTCACGCGCAATCCCACCGACGACTTCCACGCTTTCGGCGAAGCGGGCGCGACCACCGATCGGGACTATCGCATCAAGGCGGGCGTGTCGGGCGCGATCGTGCCGGGCAAGCTCCAGGCGCTGATCGGCGGGCTCTACAGCGATTTCGACGGCAACACCCGCAATGCGACCACCGGCAACGACACCAACGGCTCGCGCCGTTACGGCGTGCGCGGCAAATTGGTCGCGACCCCGGTCGATGCACTCAAGCTGACGCTGATCGGCGATTACCTCAACACCTATGAGACGGTCGCCCCGGTCTATGCCTCGACGCGCCAGGTCGCCTACCCCACCGGGATCGTCAGCGTCTCGGCGCCGCTCGCCGCGGTGCTCGCCAATGCCGGGGTGCGGCCATCGGCCGACAATCGGGTCGCGGCGACCAATATCGACACCAACGTCCGCGACGAAAATTACGGCGGCTCGCTGACCGCCGAACTGGCGATCGGCGAGTATCGCGTCACCGCGATCACCGCGTGGCGGCAGTGGCTCAACCACCAGCAGCAGGATTACGACGGCCTGCCGACGCTCACCGCCGCCTTTCCGCAGGGGATCGACGACGGCCGCGTCGACAGCAAGCAATTCTCGCAGGAGCTGCGCCTCGCCTCGCCGCGCGGTGGACTGATCGACTATGTCGTCGGCGCTTATTACCTCCACGCCAGGACCGACGAGGTCTACGCGCGGACGCTGACGAGCCTTGCCGGCACGGTGCAGACGACGACCAACGGCGTCGCCGACTATGGCATCACCGACGACAATTATGCGCTGTTCGGCGAGGCCAACATCAACTTCACCACGGCGTTTCGCGGGATCGCCGGCTATCGCTCGACCTGGGACGACCTGTCCTTCTACCATCTGCGCACCTCGTCGGCCGATCCGACCAACAGCGGCGCGCCGGCGCTCGATCGCCCCGGCATCCGCGCCTATCACCGGGCGCAGGGCAGCACCGACCGGCGCGGCGACAGCTATCGTCTCGGCCTGCAACTCGACCTCGGCGCTCGTGCGCAGACCTATTTCACCTATTCGCGGGGCTATAAGGGGCCGGCCTACAACGTCTATTTCAACATGCGCTCGCTCAACGCGACCACCCCGCTCGACGAACTGCCGCTGAGCCCGGAAACGTCCAACTCGTTCGAGATCGGATTGAAGGGCAGCACCGCCGATCGCGCGCTGAGCTACAGCCTCGCCGCCTATACGACGACGTTCGACGGCTATCAGGCGAATTTCGCCGACGTGGTCAACGGCGCGCAGGTGACGCGGCTGATCAACGCCGGTTCGGTCCGCTCGCGCGGCGTCGAGGCGGACGTGACGCTGCGACCGGCCAAGGGCTTCACCGTCGATCTGTCGGGCGCTTATACCGATGCCAAGGTGCGCGACTTCCTCTGCCCGCCGGGTGCGCCGGTGAGCTGCAACGTCGACGGACAGCCGCTGCCCTATGCGCCGCGCGTCAAATTGTACGAGAATGCCGCCTATCGCTTCGCGCTGTCGGACGCCCTGGCGTTCGAACTGCAGAGCGACGTGACGTTCAGCAGCAAGGTGCAATATTCGCTGAGCGAGACCGCCAACACGATCCAGCCGGCCTATGCGATCTGGAACGCCAGCGTCGCGCTGGTCCGCCCTGCCGACGGCTGGCAGCTGCGGGCCTATGTCAAGAACATCACCGATACGTCCTACGCCAGCTTCCTCGCGCCGGGGACGTTCGCCGGAACGGTCCGCTTCGTCCCCCGCGACGACCGCCGTTACGGCGGACTGCTGCTGCGCAAGGATTTCTGAGCGAGGGGATAGCGATCACGGCCCCTCGCCCCGCGGCGGGCCGGAGATCCGGGACAAGGGATCAACGTTGCCACCCCCGCCTCTCGGCATCCAGGCTGACATGAATGGTGCGGGTGGTCGGGCTCGAACCGACACTCCTTGCGGAACGGGATTTTGAGTCCCGCGCGTCTACCAATTTCACCACACCCGCACGGAGCCGCTTACTCAACCCGCATTCGCAGCGCCTGAAGGCACCGCAAGTAACCGGAACGGCCCTGCTCGTCACCCGGAGCGATCACCGGACAGCGTCCGCGAACCGGACCCCGGTGACGAGGCAAAGGCCGGTAGCCAATTGGCGAAGGGATCGCAAGCGTCTTGGATTAGCACCACGAGTCCGTTATGCTAATCCATGTCGTTGCGGACAGGTCGCCAGCCGTGCTGGATTGCCGCTCCGCTTCAAGATGGTGCTGGCAGTATGATGGTCGAGCAGGATAATTTGGAGCAGCAGCTGATGCGCGCGCTGCAAGAGGCCGACGCCACGGGGGATTGCCTCATCGCCGCGCTGCTCAGCCAGTGCCTCGACCTGATGCACCATCGCACCGCGTCTTCCGAACGGATCGCCGCCGTCAATTGATCGGGGCACGCCGGCGATAGCTCAGCGCCTCGGCGATGTGGACGCGACTGACGGTTTCCGCGCCGGCGAGATCGGCGATCGTCCGCGCGACACGCAGGATGCGCGTATAGCCGCGCGCCGACAGGCGCATCGCCTCCGCCGCTTGGGCGAGCAGGCGGCGACCGGCCTCCTCCGACGTGGCGACGCGGTCGAGCAGCGCCCCGTCGGCTTCGGCGTTGGTGCGGATCGCTTCGTGCGCATAGCGTTCGCTCTGGATCGCGCGGGCGGCGGCGACCCGTTTGGCGACCTCCGCCGAGCCTTCCACCGGGGGCGGCAGGATCAGATCGGTCGCGGTCACGGCGGCGACCTCGACGTGCAGGTCGATCCGGTCGAGCAGCGGTCCCGACACCCTAGCCTGATAATCGGCGGCGCAGCGCGGCGCGCGTGCGCAGGCGAGGCTCGCATCGCCGAGATGGCCGCAGCGGCACGGGTTCATCGCCGCGATGAGTTGCACGCGCGCCGGAAAGGTGACGTGCGCATTGGCGCGCGCCACGCTGACCACGCCGGCTTCCAGCGGTTGACGCAGCGAATCGAGCACCGCGCGCTGGAATTCGGGCAGCTCATCGAGAAACAGCACGCCGAGATGCGCGAGACTGACCTCGCCCGGCTTCACCTTGAGGCCGCCTGTGGATCGCCATCGGTTCGATGCACTGTGCGCAAGTTTCTGACCGGATCTTACCGCCGATTGACTACACTATGGGGAACGATAGCTTGCACTGGCGCCGCTTCTGCCCTCTCCAGACGTCATCGGAGCCAGTACCGTGACAGACTTGACGAAACAGGTAATACCGCTGGGACAAGCGATGATCTCTGGAACCGTAGACGGCGACGACATTATGGCATCGCCCGAACGGCTCAGGATCGCGACGCTTAGAAAACCAGTGTTGGATCGGCTGCTCGCACTCCCCAAGCGAACGAATCGGGAGGTACGCATTGCGGCTGAAGAGCTAAACTGTTCAATTCGAACCGTATTTACCTTACTGAAAAGATACGGTGCGTCGCGGCGGCTCGCAGACTTGGCTCCGCGTAGACGCTCCTCATTGCTCGGCAGGAGCATGGTCGATGCACGTGTCGAGGCTATTATGGCCGAGGTGATCGCTTCTTATCACCTCAGTCGTATGAGACCCACTATCACTCAGACGATTCTGGAAATACGTCGGCGCGCTCAACAACTCGGCCTTGCGCTGCCCAACCAAAAGACTGTGAGAAAGCGCATAGCAGCCATCCCAGCGGTGCAAATTGTACGATCGCGTGAAGGTGCGAAGCGAGCGCGCGAACAGTTTGGTTTGGTGTCAGGCTCAACGCCCGAAACCGAGTTCCCCCTGCAACGAATCCAAATCGATCACACACGCGTCGATCTTATTGTCGTGGATGAAGCGCTGCGTCAGCCTCTTGAGCGGCCTTGGGTGACAGTTGCGATTGACGAATATTCCCGAGCCGTGCTGGGCTTTTATCTTTCACTAGAAGCGCCATCGTCCACGTCGGTCGGGCTGTGCCTAGTCCATAGCATTCTACCGAAAGACGGGTGGGCAGCACGGATCGGGCTCGTCCCCAAATGGCTTCCGTATGGCCGGCCCGACGAAATCTACACTGACAATGGATCGGATTTTCGATCCGAAGCCGTGGAGCTGGGTTGTCGATCTTGGGGCATGGTGATCAACTTCCGTCCCGGCGGGATGCCCCACTTTGGCGGGATCGTAGAGCGAGTGATCGGTACGGCAATGCGATCGCTGAGAACCTTGCCCGGTGCGACCGGCGGCTCGATAGCTGAACGCGGTGACGTTGATCCCGCCAAAGGCGCATCGCTGACGATGCAAGAGTTGGAGCTACTGCTCGCGACCTTCATCGCGGGTCATTATCATTGCAAAATCCATAGCCATCACGGAATGACGCCGAACGCGCGTTGGCAGGCTGGTATTTTTGGAGATCAGCAGCGAGCCGGTAGAGGCATCCCAACGCCAATCAACGATCCCGCAAGGCTATTGATAGACTTCCTGCCGATAGAGCGCCGATCAGTGAACCGCCGGGGCATCCGGTGGGGTGGCATCCACTACATGGATGATATCCTTAGGCCTTATCTGGACGATCAATGCCAGACCAAATTTGTTGTTCGGCGTGATCCCCGTGATGTCTCGCGTATCTGGTTTCTTTGTCCCGACGATAATGTTTATTATCCGGTACGCTCGCGCGATATATCCCGCCCGAGTATTTCGGCATGGGAATTGGAAAATGCTCGCAAGCACCTGCGCGCTAGTGGCCAACGCGGCTATGACGAAACAGCGTTGTTTCAAGCCGCAGAGCTTCAACGAGAAATTGTTGCGAAATCGTTAGAGGCTCGCAAAGCCTCGCGAAAAAACCGGCTGGCGAAAGAGCGCCAGACAGGCGCGAGAATCAGTCAAAAATACTCGGAAACCCGTCTCGACAGTCATGAGCCTGCTTCGGCATCCCCTTGGCGTCGCATCATTGACGATGATCTAAAAGGCGACGAATTTTACGAGGTCGATGAATGACCAATCGGGTCCGCGAACTCACTGCGACCGCTAAGGAGCTTTTAAACAGTTCTGACGATGAGCGGGTCGGCTCGCTATCTCGAGAGCCGTTCGTGTCCTATGGGACAGCGAAGCGCATCTTGATCCGCATGAATGCCCTTCTGCACAGCCCGAGATCGCATCGGCCTGCAAGTATGCTTATCGCAGGCGCTACAAACAATGGAAAGACCATGCTCGTGCGCCGGTTCACCGACGCAAATTTGCCAGTCCATGACGAAGATGCGGATGCGGTGATCTGCCCCGTAATTTACATTCAGATGCCGCCGACCCCCGACGCTCGACAATTCTACCTCGCCATTCTCGAGAAACTTCATGTCCCGATACAACGGACAGCGGTCCTTAGCCACGTTCAGGCTCAAACACTAAAAATATGCAAGATTGTCGGACTTAAAGTCCTAATTATAGACGAGCTACATAATATACATGGCGGAAGGATTGAACAGCAAAGATATTTCCTAAATCTTCTTCGCTATATCTCAAACGAACTTGAAATACACATTATAGGATGTGGCCTAGCATCCGCCTTGAGAGCACTGCAATCCGACGAACAACTCACCAACCGCTTTGAACACTGGCCACTTCCGATATGGAAAAACGACAAAGCCTGTAAAGTGCTCCTGAACACGATCGAGTCCACATTACCACTCCGACGACAATCGAGCTTGTCGGAAACAGAGATGATAGAGCGTATCGTAGGCCTTTCCGGGGGAACGATCGGCGAGATCGTTCGCCTAATTAGAGAAGCCGCTGAGACAGCGATACGGTCAGGAGCGGAGCGTATCGACACTAATCTGTTGGATGGTCTGGGATGGGTTGCCCCCGAGAACAGACGGCGAGCGGCTGAAGCTGTTTTAGGGCATCGCGGTTGACCGCAACCGAGCTCCTTCCCTGGCGACCAAGCCCGAAGCCAAACGAGCTATTCTCGTCGTGGTTACGGCGCTTAGCGCTAGGAAACAGCGGGAAGATTCAGACATTTTGCCATTTGCTGTGGCCGGGTCGGCAACTTTGGAACAGAGACACCGATGCCATCGCCCCTGCCGAGGTGCTCTTGTCGCTCGCCTCGCGAACAGGACGGAATATAGCCCTTCTGGAAAAAACGACGCTTCGTGCATTCGAAGGCATCGTGTTTGAGCACGTGCGCGTCAAGGTCGCGACCCGTTGGGTGTTGCCACTTGGGGTATATCATCGAACCCGTCGATTGGGCGGTCAGCAATGGTGCCCTGTCTGCCTGAGGGAGGATGCCCACCCATACTATCGGCTAGACTGGCGCCTGGCATTTTCAACCTCTTGTTCGAAACACGGTATAATGCTTCACGATCGATGCACTTATTGCGGGGAGCCTGCCGTGCCCCATCGCGGCGTTGATCCTGAGTGTCACCAGTGCGGGTTTGATCGCCGGAAATCGCCGGTCACTTTCGGAGATTCGAGAGCGCTCCAGCTCGAACATACTATGCGTGCCGTGGCTTATGGCACCGGAACGCTACCGCCGCCGCTTCGCGACCTACATCCCTTGGCGTATTTCGATTTGCTAAGGCAGGTCTTCAGTATCGTGTCATCGAATCCACGGTCAGCGCGGCTAAGGGAAACTGTAACCCGCCACTCGGGCGGCGACCCCTCGCCCCCGACTCGTTCGACCAAAAGTTCGGCATTCGAGAATCTTTCAACGTCCGACAGGCATCGAATGATCGCAATCGGAGCGTGTTTGTTAGAGGGGTGGCCGTTCAACTTCATAGGCCTTTGCGCCGAGGCTGGGATGTGGAAAAGCTGGGCTATGCGCGGCGATCAAAGGCATATCCCTTTCAGATATGCCGACCCCGTCGCTACTTATCTTGCCCCGACTCTACCTTAGCCAGCTTTACGCGCCGCAAGACACGGTCTCCCGTCCTCGCTTTTTTGCATCTCGTTCGGCGGCTGAAGCAATAGCCGCATAATCCCGAAGAACCTTCTGCATGATCTTGACCTCAGCAAGTCCGACGTCGCTCGCTCCTACGAGCATGGCAGCCATGGCGCCCTCAAATCGATTGAGGCCGAACTCCACTTCTAGCACTCCAAGCATCGCCGACAGGCGGCTCGCGACAGCATCGAAGTCAACTTCGCTATCTGGCAATCTCAACAAACGCGCCTCCTGCACATACAGGGGCCCCGGTCCGAAGCCGGGTGTTCGTAACCCCGCGCGTAGCACAAGGCGCTGCCGCCTTTGAGCGGAGCCTTGGACATACGCGGCAGCCACCCGGCCGAGAAACTCGACCGGACTACGCCTTCAACGGGGTTACGACGCCCCACGGACGGGATTGACCGTGCCGCACATCGTAGATCGCAGAAACAGACACTATGGGCAACGGCCCGATGCCCTGTATGAATATGACTTCATCTGCAGAGGGCATATTTTCACGTGCGAGCGACATTTGTGCGGCATGGTCAGAGCACCGGAAATGCCGGAATGCCAAGCGACGACCTTTCCTTGATCGAGCTCACCGACCTTGGTTGGCAGCAGGCCCGTGATGTTGCCGCGGTGTGGGATGAAACACCGTCGCTGATAGTCACTTCGCCATACCTTCGCACTCAGCAGACGGCAGCACCTACGATCGAGCGGTTCCACAGCGTTCCAGTAGAAGTTTGGCCGATCGAAGAATTCACTTACCTTCAGCCTTCTCAATGGAACGGAACCCTCAGCTCTACGAGGATGCCTTATTTGGAGCGCTTCTGGAGCGCCGCCGACCCGACGTATTGCGATGGAGAAGGCGCAGAAAGTTTCGCAACGCTGCTTCGCCGCGCCGAAACGGCGCTTGGAAGGCTTTCGACCTTACCGCCCAACGCGCTGGTATACGTTTTTAGTCATGGTCAATTTATCCAAGCCGTCCGCGCTGTCATCAATGACAACCATTTGGACGACAAACAGAAGATGAAATTTTTTTGGAAAAAGGGCGCTCCGCCCCCAATAAGTAACGTACAAAGACTTTCGTTTAGTTTTGGATCAGAGGGATGGAATGAACGGTAAATTCGCATCGATTATCTAACCGATACAATCCGCTAATGCCGTTGCGACCGCGGACTCTGCCGAACTCAGTTTTTAGCCGCTAAAATTCGTCAGCGCTCAAACAAGCCGAGTCTGAAGAACGGCTTCGTCCCCGGGAGCCGTATCCGAGAGTCGCGGCTCTCAAGCGATGTGCTTCCGCGGCGAATACCGACTTGAACATTGCGGTTCGACGGCCCGTGACGGCTTATCCGAAGCGCGTCCACCGTCGCTCATGCCAGGCCCGAGACTGGATGATATCTCTGAACCGCCAGAACCGGGTTTCCCGAGTGTGGGGACCAGCCCGAACGAGAGTCCAGCACTCGCCGGTTGGCAGTTCGACGATGCGGTGAATGTGCGCGGCGTCGACGTGGTAGGTTTCGCCAGGGAGCCGGTGAACCAGTTCACTGCGCCAACCGCCGCCCGGATCCAGATTGAACACCTCTTCGACATAGCCGCCATCAAGGATCTCCGTCTCGAAGCTCCAGGGGTAACCTCGTGTCCGCGGAACCGGCAGCAGCTCACCCCTCCCCCTGTTTCCAACGTGGCCTGAACCGCACCATTGATTGATTTCGCGGCGGTGCGTTTTGAGCATACCCTCAGCGTTCCTGCGCTGGCCGGTCCGATTTGCGCCGAAAACAAACGTCTAAAATTTGGACCCAAATAGCCCGTCGGTCTTCCTGGAGCCCTAGCCAAGGAAGACCATACCGACCCTATCAAACGGCACCGCAGAAGCTCGATTGAGGGGTGAAGATCTGCTTTTTGGGGTGAGCTCGATGCGCTAGGATGCAGCTTCAACGTGCCAAGCGGCTGCGACGCGCGCGTGTTCACCGATGCCGAGAATGCCCCCCAGCCCCAGCCCTTCCGGCGGCCCGCACGCTGCTCGAAAGGCCCTCGTTCATTCGAGACGCTCCCGCAAAGGTCACGTCTTCGCGCTCTTCGGTTGCCGAGACAGCCCGACGCATTAGACATGGAGGCAGAGGCAGGGGTTTCGAGCGTCCTTGGCCGGTTATGGGGCAAAATGACACCACAGGAGTTTCTCAAGAAGTGGCGCAATGTCGAGTTGAAGGAGCGATCGGCATCACAGAGTCACTTTAACGATCTGTGTGCCCTACTCGGAATCGAGGACCCAGTATCCGCCGATCCAAGGGGCGAATGGTTCACGTTCGAAAAGGGGGCGAACAAGACCAACGGTGGTAATGGCTGGGCTGACGTTTGGCGGCGCGGCTGCTTCGGGTGGGAATACAAGGGGCGGCACGCCAACCTAGACCGGGCTTATGGCCAACTCCTTCAATATTCAGTGGCGCTTGAGAACCCACCGCTGCTGATCGTGTCGGACATGGATCGGATTATTATCCGGACAAATTGGACTAACAGCGTCCAAGAAACGCACGAGTTCTCTCTCGACGACCTCACCGACGGAGCAATCCGTGATAGACTCAGAGCTGCTTTCATCGATTCCGACCAGTTCAAGCCCGCGAAGTCGCGGCAGGAGCTGACCGAAGAGACCGCCAAGGAGTTCGCCGGCATAGCGCAGCGGTTGCGTGACCGCGGTTTCGATCCACGCCAGGTCGCGCATTTCGTAAATCAGCTAGTCTTCTGCATGTTCGCCGAGGACGTCGGACTTCTGCCGGACAATCTGTTCACAAAGATGCTAGAGGTCAGCAGAAGCGATCCCGGCAGGTTTGTAGACCACGCGTCCATGCTCTTTGGCGCGATGGCCCGACCCGGCGGCACCGTAGGATTCACGTCAATCGAATGGTTCAACGGCGGATTATTCTCCGACGAAGCCGCGCTGCCTGTCGATGGCGAGGATATTGAGCAGCTCCTTCGCGCGGCGCGAAAAGACTGGTCACAGATCGATCCGTCGATCCTCGGCACACTGTTTGAGCGCGGTTTGGATCCTGAGAAACGCAGCCAGCTTGGCGCTCACTACACTGATCGCGACAAGATCATGATGATCGTCCGCCCGGTCGTTATTGAGCCGCTAGAGGCCGAATGGGCGGACGCGCTCGCTCACATGACCAAGCTGGTGAAAACCGCGCCTCGCCAGACTAGTGACAAGCTGCTCCGCGGGGCCGATCTCGGCAGGCGCACGCGTGCGTTCACGGAAGCACAGGCTGTTCATGAGCGCTTCGTTCAGCGGCTTGCCGCCTTTCGTGTGCTGGATCCCGCCTGTGGATCAGGCAATTTCCTCTACGTCGCCCTTAGAGCGCTGAAGGACATAGAGCACAAGGCTAATCTAGATGCCGAAACTTTAGGCCTGTCGCGGGGCTTCCCTCGGGTCGGCCCTGAGTGCGTCCTTGGGATCGAGCTAAATCCTTATGCTGCCGAGCTTGCACGTGTTTCGGTGTGGATCGGCGAGATCCAATGGATGCGCCGCAATGGCTTCGCTGCGTCACGCAATCCTATTCTAAGGCCTCTCGAGACTATCGAGTGCCGCGATGCCGTTCTTGCTGATGATGGCTCTGCCGCAGAATGGCCCCTAGCGAACGCGGTGGTCGGAAATCCGCCCTTCCTCGGCAACAAAAAGATGATCGGCGAGCTGGGAGAGGATTACACAGTCGCGTTGCGACGCGCTTGGCCGACCGTTCCCGGTGGGGTGGACCTAGTATGCTACTGGTTCGCCAAAGCCTGGTTGATGGTCGACGAAGGCGTCGCCTCCCGAGTGGGGTTCGTGGCCACAAACAGCATCCGTGGCGGCAAGAACCGAGAAGTTCTCAAGCCGGTGGTGGAGCGCGGACGTATCTTCGAAGCCTGGGGTGACGAAGAGTGGACCGTAGAGGGGGCAGCGGTCCGCGTCTCGCTCGTCTGTTTCGAGGGAAGGGCCGACAGCGCGGTCATGCTCGACGGGCTACCGGTTTCATCCATATTCGCGGACCTTTCAGGCGAGCGTGGCGGCGTCGACCTGACGACGGCGCGGCCACTCGCGGAAAATCGGGATGTCGCATTTCAAGGTCCTGTGAAGGTTGGCAGCTTCGACGTTGAGGGCGTTGAGGCGAGGCGTTGGCTGCAGATGCCGATCAATCCCAATGGGCGCCCCAACGCCGACGTCGTGCGCCCGCTAATGAACGGCAGGGATATCACCCGCAGGCCCTCCGACCGGTGGATCATCGACTTCGGGACGATGTCGCAGGGCGATGCCGCACTCTACGAGGCTCCCTTCGAACACGTTCGCGCCGTTGTGAAACCTTTTCGTGATGGCAACCGCCGCGAGCGGCGGAGGACGTTCTGGTGGCAGCATGGCGAGACCGTGCCGGGCATAAGAAAGGCCGTAGCCGGGCTGACACGTGCTATTTTCACTCCCCGCGTCGCCAAGCACAGGCTGTTTGTCTGGGCGCCGCCCTCGGTCATACCTGACAGCCGAGTGGTCATCGTTTGTCGGGACGACGACGTTACCTTCGGCATCCTCCATTCGAAGTTCCACGAGTTATGGTCACTTGCACTTGGCGGGTGGCACGGCGTCGGGAACGATCCCCAATATACGCCGTCTCTTGGATTCGAGACCTTTCCGTTTCCGAACGGACTCACCCCGGACGTCTCAGTCGCTCAGCAAGCCGATCATCCGCACGCGGCCGCCATCACTACGGCCGCTATCCGTCTGGATGAACTCAGAAGAGCTTGGTTAAATCCCGGCGACCTTGCTGTCTCGCGGCCCGAGGTGGTCGGCGGTTTCCCCGATTGCATTGTGCCCCGTAGCGAGAGTGCGGCTGCAGAGCTGGGTGAGCGGACACTCACCAACCTCTACAACCAACCGCGCCAGTGGCTGCTCGATGCGCATGCGGCGCTCGATGCCGCTGTTGCCGACGCCTACGGTTGGGGAGACGATTGGTGTGGCGGTCGGCTAGGCGAGGACGAAATACTGGGCCGCCTTTTTAAGCTAAATAGGTCACGAACCGGCGGGTAAATATGCCTCAGAGTCCGAGGGAGAGGTAAATTGGGGAAGCTGCAGGAGTGGGTCGCCGGGCAGGAGGCGTGGATCGCTGATGCCTTGCATCGCGCCGCCATCGCCGGCGTGGCAACCGCTGAGGACGCCGACGCGATCGCGATCCGCGTTCAGGCTGCCAACGGAATTGCATCCGCTGGCGAACCAGAGTGCATGGTTTTCGAAGAAGGGTGCGTCGCAGCAGTCGGAAAAGCCATGGAGACTCCCCTGCTATGTTCGATCGGGCCACTGGCGCATGTTGATCGGCTTGCAACGGGCCAAGAGCTAAAATTCGCGCTTGATGGCCTGACCATCGTCTTCGGCGAGAATGGATCTGGCAAAAGCGGCTACGCCAGGGCGGCAAGACGGCTCTGTACGTCTCGTGTTCCGATCGTTCTTCAAGGCAACGTTTTTGACTCGGTGACCAGCGGCCCCGCAGAGGTCACCTTCTCCACAAAGACCGGCGACGCGGAGCCTGTTTCGCACAACTGGGCCGAGGGTTCGGAGCTTCCTGACGCATGCGTCCAGATGACCTTCCTCGATACGGCGAACGCGCGGCTCTATGTCGAGGACAAGGCAGAGATACTCTTCTTGCCGCCCGAAGTGCGGTGCCTCACGGTCATGGGCCAGCTGTATGGCCTTGCTGCCGAGCGCTGCCAGACAGCAGCTGACCGATTGAACGTAACGCATGGTGGCGCGATCCCCGTCCAGCTCGCACCAAGCACAGTGGCTGGCGCACTAGTTGGATTGCTGACGACGTCGACCACGCTCGCTAAGCTTCCGACAGCCGATCAACTGCGTGCTGCTGCCTCGTGGGATGACGTAGCAGCGGTGCAACTCTCTGAGGTACGCCGCCAGCTTGTTTCTGGCCCGGCCGCGCAGGCGCGCACCTTGCGGCGCCTTGGGCATGCCGTAAAAGCCGTCACTGACCGTCTCGTCGCGACGATCGTACCGCTAGGGCGACCTGCTATCGTGCGCGACGCGGATCTGCTCCAGTCTCTAGGGCAGGCGCGAATCGCAGCGGATGCCTTCGCAGCGGAGCAGGCCGGTCGCTTTCCTATAGCCGTCACTGGTAGCGAAACCTGGCAGACCCTTTTCCAATTTGCACGCCGGTTTGCTGCCGAAGCCAACATCGTTCCAGACGACGGTGCGTTTGCCGTCGGCGATCCTTGCATGCTCTGCCAAAGGCCATTGGATGAAGCTGCAAGCGAACGCATGAACGCCTTCGATGCTTTCATCGCGGGCGAGGCAGCTGCTGCGGTCGAAGTAGCCAAGAAAGCTGTAGCTGCTCGCGTGACGGAGCTGCGCGGGCTGCGAATCGATACCGAGGAACAAGTTCGCCAAGCGCTTGCGGAGTTCCGCGATCATGATGATGAATCTCGAATAACGGCCGACGCTGCTGCCGTAGCGAGCCAAGCACTGCTCCAGCACCGCGATAGGTTGTTAGAACATCTTGGTGGCGGAGCTGCCATGGATGCTTTGCCGGTGATCGCGCCGATCTTCGCGCTTCAGAGAGCGGGGGAGAGCATGATCGAACGGGCCGATGCACTCGAAAAGGGCGGCGGTGTCGATGATGCGTCGGTTACGTTAGAACTCGAGTTGCGGGACCGCGAAACGCTGGCGGGATGCGTCGATCATTTAATCGCTAGGCGGGACGGACTCGCCGACCGGCAACGCTATCTGTCGTGCGTATCTGCCCTGAATACGCGCCCTGTGTCGAAGCTTGCCTCGGCACTTCGGGGCGAACTTGTTACTCCTGAGCTTAGCGCTCGTATCAAGCGTGAGATTGCGTCTCTTGGCATCGAGCATGTGCCGTTGCGCTTCACCGAACAGAGCGCATCCGGAAAAAGCTTTTTTGAGGTGGCGCTCGACAGCGGTGGCCGGGCCAAGAAGTCGAGCGTGCTCAGCGAAGGCGAACAACGAGCGCTAGCAATTGCGTGTTTCCTCGCCGATGCACACGTCAGCGAGAGTAAGGGCGCGATCATTGTCGACGATCCGGTCACCAGCCTCGATCACCAGCGGATGCGACGCGTCGCAAATCGTTTCGTGGCCGAGGCTGCACGCGGCCGGCAGGTCATCATCTTCACGCACAATCTTTTGTTTTATCAGGAAGTGCTTCGTGCATGTGCCGACAGGTATCCTCAGGTGCCTGCGCTACCTTGTCTGATTCAGCAGTCGGAGCAAGGTTTCGGCCTTGTTTCAGTCGACGACCAACCTTGGATTGCGAAAAAGGTTAAAGAGCGTGAGCGTGCACTAGATGCGCAGCTCAAAGCTGTTCCCGATAACCTGGCGCCGGATAGTGACGAGCTTCGAAAGATCGCCAAACAGTTCTACACCGATTTGCGTGAAACCTGGGAACGAGCGGTTGAGGAGATTGTCCTCGGCGGGGTCGTAGAACGGTTTGGGACGGACGTTAAGACACAGAGTTTGAAGATGGTCGATATCGATGACGAGGACTATCGGGTTATCTATTTTGCTATGAAGCGAGCGTCAGAGCGTTCTGGTCACGACCAAGCGGCGGGGAAGCAAATCGATGCGCCAGACCGAACGCAAATGGAAACGGATTTGATGGAGCTGCGACGGTTCATCGCGGCTCATCGTAAAAAGACGTTGGCAGCCGGAGAGCGACGGAAGGATCTAGAACGTGCTCCAAAGGCGAGTGTCGCTTAACGCTGCTCGATGCTGGACAAATCGGTTGCAGCATTGATGGGCACTCCCGCCTCCTTTCGCTCGGAATAGCGATCGCCGTTTGAGCGGTATGTGGACGTAGCAGCACCGTGAAGCGCGCAAGCTCTTCCATCACGTCCACGATCCGATCGTAATAACTCGACGGCCTCATGCGGCCGGCCGCATCGAACTCATCGAACGCCTTGGCGACCGACGACTGGTTGGGAATCGTCACCATACGCATCCAGCGTTCCAAAACGCGCAGCATGTTGACGCTGTTGAACGACTGCGACCCCATCGACCGCCGGAGCCCCCTCGCCTTTCGGCCATCAACGTCGATCGATTCAATTGGTGTCTTTTGGGTATACCCTCTGCGTTCCTACTCTGGCCGGTCCGATTTCCGCCAAAAAGGGACATTAAGAATTTAGCTCGGATTGGCCCTTTGGTCCGCCTGGAGTCCTAACCAAGGAGGACCAAACTGCACCCTACCAAACGGCACCGATGAAGCTTCATTGAGGGTTGAAGCTCTTCCTTCTGTCCGCTCGCAAGGCAGTGTCGGCGCGTTGCAGTTCACTGCTGGCGACCGTCCCACAAACGATGGTATTTCGGGATTATGGAAGGAGATCGGTTAGCCTGTTCCACCTGAGGCATCGGGAGCCGCCTTGGGGTCGGGATCCTGTGCCTTGCCTGTCGCGGGTGCCGGTTGTGGCTCGGCATAGCGATGAGATAGGCGACGATCGCGTTGACGTCCTTCTCGGCCACCGGAGCCTTGTACACTTCGCGCATCTTGGTGACGGTCGCCTTCCACTGATCCGCCGATAGCGCAGGCTGGGTCAGCGCCATGCTGGCCGAGTGGCACGAAGTGCAGTTGGCGTTGATGACGTCGGCGTGCGGACCATCGGGGTAGGTAACGTCATCGACCGGCAGGTCGACGCTGGTCGAGGCGAGCGAAAAGCCGCGGGCTGAGACGCTGGTGGGCGGTGCCGGCTCGGATGTCTCGGAGATCGGGGCAGGCGCCTTGCGGCTGCTCGGCGCCCCGATCGAGACGAGGATAATACCGGTCAGGCCGATCAGGCCAGCGGCCATGATGCCGGTAGACGGGGTCTTCATGCTACTCGCTCCTCAGGCCGCGATGATGGTGGTGGTTTCGATGTTGCCGCGCATGAACCCGCCCGGGTTCCAGATCGGCTTCATCGGCTGGGCGACCCCATTGGTGTTCCAGCAGCGCACCATGATCGGGTTGGGACCGCGTCTCAGCGGCACGCGACCATCCCACCGACGGAAGCTGTACCTGCCCTCGTCCACTCCGAGCGTCGTCTTGTACCAAGTGCGCCCACCATCCGACGAGACATCGACCTTGGCGACGCCGCAATCGCCGCCCATCGCGATGCCGCCGACCGGGATCGACGCCTCATAGGCGATCGCCTGGCCATCGGGCAGGCTGGTCATCCAGCTGCGCGGGATCATGCGATTGATCGGCACGGTCGGGAAGTCCTTGGCACCGGGCGCGACATTCGCGCCGGGTGTCGCCGGTATCTTGTAGGCCTTGGCCATCCAATACTGGTCGTCAAGGCCGGGCAGTACCTCGATCGCGTTCAGCATCTTGACCCAGTAGGTCGAATACCAGCCCGGGACGATCAGCCGGCAGGGAAAGCCGTTGAGGAGCGGCAGCTGCTCGCCGTTC